>NZ_JAMPLI010000014.1:0-133173 GCF_039962475.1 Leptolyngbya sp. GB1-A1
TTGGAGCAATGCTTAGTGCCGCAATTGCAGCCAGGAGATGTCATCGTCATTGACAACGCTAGTTTTCATCATCGTCAAGCGATTGAGGAGATCGTCACTCACGCAGGATGTGAGATTTAGTACCTGCCGCCCTATTCTCCAGACTTGAACAAGATTGAGCATTGGTGGTTTGTCCTGAAGAACTGGATGCGACAGCGATGGGATGAGTTTGAAACCTTTGATTGTGTCGACGCTGCTTTCAAAAACTGCCCTAACGTGATTGCGTAGCGCTATAAAGGCTTTTTCGATGGTTTCGCAATCTATCATTCCCAAGACCATTCCTAAGACCATCCCTAAAACAAGTCCTTAAGCTTCGCTCGATCGTGAGGTGCAAGCAAGTTGTCCAGACTGGAACCCGTGGGAATAATGCCGCCCGGATTCAGCGGAAACAAATTGCCGTAGTAGTCGCGTTTAATCACTTCCAGATCACAAGTGCTTGCCACGCCTGGAAGCTGATACAAATCGCGCAGATAGCCTGCCAGATTTGGGTAGTCCTGAATCCGGCGACGATCGCACTTAAACAATCCATAGTAAACCGCATCGAACCGGATCAGAGTCGTGAACAGGCGCACGTCTGCCAGCGTTAAGCGATTCCCGCACAAATATCGCTGATGTTCCAGCGCCGCATCAATCTCGTTCAGAACCGTAAAAAGCTCATTCACCGCGGTATTATAGGCAGCCTGCGTCTGAGCAAATCCGCAGCGATATACGCCGTTATTCACTGCGTGATAAATTTTTTCGTTCCAGGAATCGATCGCTTCTCGCAACTCAGCAGGATACAAATCGAGTTCAGGATACTGAGCAAATTCATTCAATCGATCGTTCAGCATCACGATAATTTCTGCGCTTTCGTTATTCACGATCGTTTGTGTTTGTGTATCCCAAAGTACGGGAACGGTCGATCGTCCAGTGTATCCCGGCTTAGCTTGCTGATATAATTCCGCTAACGTCTGTAAGCCATTCTCTGGAGTGTCAAATATCCATCCTCCTGCTTCTGGCGAAGGAGAAACGATCGTTACTGAAATTGCATCTTCTAATCCCTTCAAAGCACGGACAATCAGCGTTCGATGTGCCCACGGGCAGCCCAATCCCACGTAGAGCCGATAGCGTCCTGCGGCTGGCGGATAAGGGCGATTAGAATCTGTATCAATCGCGTTTCTAAACTCGCTGGCTGGACGAATGTAAGCCCCTGATGCATCGCGTGGCGCAAGCCGAGACATCATTAAATGCCACATCGTTGTCCAGGCAAATCGACCCAATCGGATAATGGATTTAGCGGGTAAGGTTGCTTTCGCTTTTCGGGTAGGCTGAGTCATGGCGATTCACTTTTTGCAAGCTGATGCAAAACCTCCAGCATTCGATCGATTTCCTCGATCGTGTTGTAATGGGCTAAGCCAATTCGCACCATGCCGCCCTGATCTTCGACGCCGAGCCGTTCACTCAAATTCAGTGCGTAGTAGTTGCCTGACCAGGTAAAAATACCGCGATCGCTCAACGCCTGAGCAACCTGCTTTGGATAATAGCCCTTTAGCCGAATTGAGACCGTGGGTGTGCGCCACTGAATGCGATCGAAATCGGTGATGCCGTAAAACTGTAAACCCGGAATTTGCAGCAGTTCGGTGATGAGATATTTTGCTAAATCGGCTTCGTATTGCTGAATCGCGTTCATTGCCGCTACCAGTGCAGCTCGTCGATCGGCACTTTGAGGGTCAACTTTTCTGCCCAGATCTGCCAGATACTCGATCGCCGCCGTTACGCCTGCCATTGCTTCATGATTTTGGGTTCCGGTTTCCCAGCGATCGGGCGAGGTATTCGCTGCCGGACGGACTTTGTAGGGATGCAGCCGATTTAGCAATTCTGCTTTGCCGTACAGCACACCCGCATGAGGCGCAAAAAATTTGTAGGGCGAACAGGCGAGAAAGTCACAGTCCAACGCCTTGACATCGATCGACCCATGAGGCGCGTAATGAACCGCATCGACATACACCCAGGCTCCCACTTGGTGAGCCAGCTCAACCGCTTTTGCCACATCGCTAATTGTCCCAACCGCATTCGAGGCATAGCCGATCGCCACCAGCCGGGTTTTCTCAGTGATCTGACGCTGCAAATCCTCATAATCTAACGTGCAGTCTTCGGGGTGAAAATCAACCCAGCGAATCGTCACGCCGATCTCAGCTAACGCCGTCCAGGGAGACACATTGGCATCGTGATCCAGCCGCGTCACTACAATCTCATCTCCCGGCTTCAGTTCACGGGCGATCGATCGGCTGAGGGCAAACGTCAGCGTCGTCATATTCGCGCCAAACACCACTTCTTGCGGGGCACAGTGCAAAAAATCTGCCATTGCTGCATGGGCAGACTCAATCGTGCGATCGGTGCACTGGCTGGTGAGAAAAACGCCGTGGGTGTTGGCATTGGCAGAAGTCAGGTAATGGGTCATCGCCTGGATGACTCGCTGCGAAACCTGTGTGCCACCGGGACCATCAAAAAACACGGCAGGTTCTCCGTTCACGGTTTGCGCCAGAGCCGGAAACTGGGCACGCACCCAGCCCAGGTCGATCGCAGGTTGGGACACAGTGAAAGAATCAATCACGGTAGAGAGGAACAAAAGGGGCATCTCCACGGTATCAAACTTGCAATTTATCAAACTTGCAATTTACCGTTTGGCTTTGTGAAGTCACTGGAAACCCACGACAAATCTCGTATGATGCTTCAGGGCGTATCTCAAAAATTTGATATCAGAATGCAGCCGATTGCTTCGCAGTTCCCCGAAGGGGTAATCGCACTTGATCCAACAATTCAGCTTCAGCTTGAGATTTTGGGAGGATTTATCGTCCTGCTCTGGGTACTGGAAACCGTGGATCAGCTTTTGCTGCAAAGTCGGCTCAATGCGCTGGGCATTCGTCCGCGCACTCAGATTGGGCTGCGGGGCATTCTCTTCGCGCCTTTGCTGCATGGCTCCTGGGCACATTTGGCGGCAAATACCGTTCCGTTTCTGGTGCTGGGCTGGCTGGTCTTGCTCAATGGGTTCAATCAGTTTGTGATCGTGACTGCTGTCGTCTGGATTGTGAGCGGCTTAGGAGTCTGGCTGTTCGCGTCCCGAAATTCGCTGCATATTGGGGCAAGCGGCGTCGTTTTTGGCTATCTGGGCTTTTTGCTGGCGCGTGGCTATTTCAGGCAGGACTTTGGATCGATCGCGATCGCTGTCGTCGTCCTGGCACTCTATGGACCGCTGATCTGGGGAATATTACCCTTCCGGCGCGGCATCTCCTGGCAGGGGCATTTGTTTGGCATGGTGGGCGGGGTGCTGGCGGCTCGCTATCTGCCTCAGCTACAGCAGGGGTTTGCGACGATCGAGCGGATGCTGCAACGGTAAAAGTATTTCGGCTTGTTCTAATTCCAATTCAAGGGGAGTCGATCGCGCCTGGAATCTGGAGCCAGCGTGAAATTTCTGGTGCCGCTCGAAAGGCATTACCTCAGAGGCTTGACTTTATCTAGCCCTATCTAGCCCTAAATCGGGCATAACGGGCGAGCGCCCTACTCTATCTATATAAACAAATCGGCAATTACCAGCTTGCTAAACGCTATATATGGAGTAACCTATGTAGAAAGCAACCCCTGGAGAGGTCTGAAAAGTGCTAGCCGTTGTCCAAACTGCCTCCTTAATTCTGAATCCTGCTCTCAATCCTGCCAGGAATCTAGCTCGTTCTCAGATTTTTAAGTTCCCGTCCAGAGGGGATTTAGGGAGCAATGCGGCATCTTCGCCACTCCTCAGCCCACCTCCACAAACTCAATCTCTCTACTAAACAAAAACGATCGAGTTTTAGTCCCGTTAAGCCACCTTAGCAGCAAGCAGGATTTCACATGGTGTACATGAGTCAACCCAAGGATTTGTTTCGCCTCCCAGTTCAACCCGTGGGGGCTAAATCTCAGATGGCTTCTGACTCTGCTGCTGTTCGCTTAAAGCAGGCAACGCAAGCCCGATCGCGTAGTGTTCCCGAAACGATGTTGCCCACCGCCGATCGCCAAAGTCAAAAATCCGCTCGATCAGGAAACGATCGACCCACCGATCGACTTCACCTTAACCCTGACCTCTTTGCTCATGGCTCATCGACTCGCATGGCTTCGGCTCTGCCCATTTGGGAGGCAAGCAATATTTTGACGCAGCGCGGTCATCTCCCCTGGCAAAATGATCCCGATGGCAAGCTCCACTACGCCAAAGACATTGATAACGGGCAGGGAGCAATTCACTTCTGGGTGACAGAAGACCTGGAAAATGATTACCCAGTCTCCCTGGCAGGGGCAGCCGCACTCGCCGTCGTGGATACCTTTGATATTCGGGCAGCCTGTATGCATCTGATTTATGCTGCCTGCGCGACTCAGTTTGCCAAGCCCTGGGAGCAGGAACTCGTGATTGACGATCGCCAGATCGAATCTTATCTTGGCTTAAAAAAACGGACTGACCTAAATCGACAGCAAAAGCTGGCACTGATCGAAGAGATCGCCAAACAGCCCTGCAAAATCACAACCTTCATTTCCTACCCCAATCAGGGCAAGGTCAAAGGTTTCACCCTAGAAGAAGGACGGCTCTGGCACTTGCTGGGCACTCGCTACCACTATCAGCACGACCTCCTGAGCAACAAAGAACTCGTCGGCATTACCTTTGTGATTCGAGCCGGGCTTTGGGCAAAGTATTTTCTCAACGAAGAGGGACGACGCAAGCAAATTGCTCACTATCAGCACGGCATTCTTTCCAAGACGCTGCTGGAAAGTATCATGAGCCTCTGGCAGCATCGCGAAGGGGCTGCGCGTCTGATGGTCTGGCTATTGTTTAAGACTCAGTTCGATCGCCGCCATCCGCTCACGGTGCAAACCCTGATGGAGGTTGCCTACGGTCAAGAAAAAGTTCAACAAGCGCGACTTAACAGCGAAGCCCGCAAGCGACTTTCCGCCAACTGGGACGAAGACCTCCTGACGCTGCACGAACGAGGCTGGAAACTTCAGTTCGACCCAGAATCCTACCCGATCGAAATTCAACCCCCGGCATTTGGGCGAATGACCGCTCGCAAACCCAGAGGTTTCTTTGACAAGCTGCTGGCAGCCCGCCTGTGGATTACTGCTGAAGCAGGGATGATCGATCAAATCACTCCCCCTGAAGACGAAAACACCAACGCAGCTTTGCAAATCGAAGAAATCTCCAATCCCGTTGAACTAAGTGGATCACAGGTAAAGGATCTGCGTATCAAAAAGGGCTGGAGCCAAAGAAAACTCGCATCAATGACAGGCATCAGTCAGGGACTTATCTCGCTGATTGAAAACGGAGAGCGGAATATTACCCCTGAGAATGCAGCAATCCTGCAACAGGTTTTGAGCTAGGAAGCTGTTCAAGCAGTCGCAACGATTACGCTGGACTGTCCCCTGGTTCCGAAATTGGGCGGAACCTTGCTTTAAGGATTCAAAGTCCCTCAGGATTGGGGAATTTAGGGGGCAATGCAGGATCTCTGCAACTGCTCAAACAACCTCAAACAAAACCACGATCGAGCCAAAACTGCTACTGAACCGAGGTTGTACCCGATTGTGGTGCGATCGCTCCAGCCGAGTTAACGCTGTTAAACCGCTGAGGAACCCGAGCAAACTGATAGTTCGTCAGACCGGATGCAGCCGTGAAGTGCTGGGTAATGATGGGCAAACCGCGATCGGCAAGCGCAACCAGATCAGGATTTTGACCAAAGGCAGCTTCGCGCTGATAAAGTGCTGCACTTTCCAGGTGTGCGTTAATGCCGCCCTCACTCAGAAATGCCTGGTCGAACTGCGCGCCCGAAAGCTGAGAGAGCTGTGCCATTGCCGCTTGGTATTTCGGAGCAGGTTCAGTGGGCAGTGTTACACCCACGGTCGGCGCGATCCGGGTTAGCTCTTGCTTTACCAGATTTTGCTCGTCGATCTCTGCCTGAGCAAACTGCTTCACTGCATCGCTGGTTGCCTTTTGCAGCGCAAGCTGAGAAATCATGATATTGCCGTTGCCAGCCTGAGCCGCTTCCAACATGAACTGCTGATCGATCGGGCCAAGCTGACTAGCGGGTTGAGCAGTGGTCGTCGCAGGGGCAGGTTCAGTGGGGGCAGTCGAAGTGGAAGGGGTTTGTGCCACAGAGCAGCCCACAGCGGCAAATAAGCCAATCAGGGCAAGGGCAAAGGACATGAAAACTTTTCTCATGACGGGTGAGGCTCCTAAACTTTAGAAAATTGAATCTGCTTTTCGAGATGGGGGTTGCCGGAAAGCATTGGTCTATTGTCTGTTTCCAATGTTTAGATTCCGATACAAAAACCCCTCTTTCCTTAGATGGGTTTCAGGTTTAATTGGCAGTGTTTGACCAGTACTTGCTTTGCTACGCTACTCCTATCGTTTGCTCCTGCACCTCCCTATTGCCGGCAGGGCATCACCGCAGCTCTCGCTCCAAACGTCCGTTAAACTGCTGTGTCTAATCGGTAATCCCCAGATTTGCCGCCCGTTTTCTCAAGGAGCTGGATAGACTCGATCGCGATCGACTTCTCCAATGCCTTTGCCATGTCATAGAGGGTTAGTGCTGTGACGGAAACTGCGGTAAGAGCCTCCATTTCAACGCCTGTTTCAGCTTTGGTTTTCACCGTTGCCTGAATCTGAAATCCGGGTAGGTCGGCATCGGGAATAATTTGCACCTCGACTTTTTGAATTGGTAAGGGATGGCAGAGCGGAATCAGGTTTGACGTTTGTTTCGCTGCCATAATGCCTGCAATCCGCGCTGTGGCTAACACATCCCCTTTCGGAGTATTGCCTGCCTGAATTGCTGCCAGGGTTTCCGGCTGCATTCTGACTCGCCCGATCGCGATCGCAGTCCGCACGGTTTGCGTCTTTGCAGAAACGTCAACCATTTGTGCCTGTCCCTGCTGATCCAGGTGAGTCAGCGAATTTGGCGAATGATTCAGATCATTTGAAAAGTTAGCGTTTGACATTTCTGCTGATTGTGTTACTATGAATTCTTGGCAAGGGCGTGTAGCTCAGTGGACTAGAGCACGTGGCTACGGACCACGGTGTCGGGGGTTCGAATCCCTCCTCGCCCGTAGGTGAATGACTGGATGAGGTGGACAGTTTAATGCCACCTCTTTTTATTATTCCTGGTTTTGTCCAGGGAGATTTACTGCATAAAAATCCCCACCTCGCCCCAGCCCAAACTGCAGCGAGTGGCGCAGATCTTTGCTCGATTGGGTCAGGAAAACCACCATGCCCAGCAGTGACAGTCCAGCGCAAACCGCGAAAACGCCGCGATAGCCACTGTTTGTTGCCAGCAGTCCAAACAAAGGTCCAGCGATCGCGATGCCTGCGTCAAAGCCTACCATGCAGAGTCCAAAGGTGCGTCCGCGCTCGTCTGGCTGGGATCGATCTGCCATTAAAGCCGCCATCATGGGAATCAGCGTTCCGGCAGCGGCTCCTTCCACGGCTCCCGCTAGCAAAAACATAGTGACGCTATTAGCTCGCCACAGCATCAGCATCGATAGCGTGTACAGTACCAGACTCATGCTGATAAATACGCCGCGCCCGTAGCGATCGGAGGCAGGACCAACCAGAAAGCGGATCGCAAAGCCGGTAATCGCTGTTGCGGTGTAAAACAGTCCGGCATTGAGGCTCACGCCGACTTCGCGAATATAGAGCGGTGTAAAGGTGCTGAGCGCGCCAAACGATAAACCGATCAGCAGCAGAACGATCGCTGGAATCCGAATGCGTGGCGTGAGCAGCAGTTGCCAAAACTGTTTGGGCTTGCCGGAGGGATCGGGTTTGATTTCTGATCGAGGTTCTCGTACCTGAGTTGTGCAGACTAGCCCCAAAATGCCTAAGCCGCTGGTCAGGAGGAACGTTAGAGAAAAGCCCAGCCCCTCGTAGAGCAATCCCCCAAATGCCGGACCGAGTGCCATGCCGATCGGGTTGACCAGGCTCATGTAGCCAATCAGTTCTCCGCGATGCTGAGGGGGCGATAGGTCTATGACCAGGGCACTGTATGCCAGCGCAAAGGCAGCAATGCTGATGCCGTGAAACGCCCGAATGCCCATTAACAGCGGAATCGAATTCGCGATCACGTAGCCGATCGGCGCAAGGGTAACTGCCGCCATGCCGATCAGCAAAACGATTTTGCGTCCGCGACTGTCTGCTAAACGCGCCATCCATTCCCGGCTTGCCAGCAGTCCCACCGCAAAGCACCCCATCACAATGCCTACCGTTTGAGGCGTTGCGCCGAGTGATTCTATATACAGTGGCAGGGTCGGCAGATGGGAGGCTAACCCTGACCAGAAGAGAAGTCCGGCAACAAACAGCACCAGCAAATCGCGCCGAACCGAAGGATTGAGCTTGGTAAAAACGTTCAAGGCAGATTGATCTCGATCGTGTCTTTAAGAAATGTTGCTGTTTTCAATCATGCCGCGCTCGAGCCAGTTTGACCAATGTATAGAGAAGGATTCCCTGGAGCCTTAAGTAGCGGCACAGTAGCGGCGGATTAGCCGATCGGATCGAAAGCAAGTAAAACTTCCCGAAAACTAAAACAATGTTGCTGCTTTTTCAAGTTTTTGCGATCAAATCACTACAGCTTAAAAATTCAGATTACAATGAATCCTGTACGCAATAATACGGATACCCTCACGTATTCTTTCGTACTTGGCTTTTGTGGTTGCAGTGCTGGCAGTGCCCCTCTGCATCGCGCTGCAACTTGCCATGATTCACGGTTTTTGCTTAATCTTTTTGCCCCATCTTTGCTTGCTTCCTGGATTCAGGTTGCGATTCATCTCGCGTCTTTCTCAGCGTACTCACTCTCAGCGTACTCGCTGGAGAATTGCTGTCGGTTTTGAGCCGCTTTGATTTTCAGCAGCGTTGAGAGTACGGCAAGTATCAGAGCATTTTATTTTCTGCAATTCCTGCGCTTGACTTCCATGATTGGAGAATCTTCTAATTCCCCGCTGGCTGCGGTTTCTGTTAGCCATCGCTCAGCATCGCCACACTCAGAAATATCTCGTTCTGAATCCTCGCATACGGTTCAGCAGGCACAGCAGATCGTTTATGACTATCTGCTAAACATTGTGAAGAACTGGATGCCGGGTGATGTTCTAACCGAGTTTAAGCATCTTTTTATTCATCATTCCCAGGCAGCGAACACTGAAGTTTTAATCTGCCTGCATAAGATTATTTTTTTGAACGCTAAGCAGGAATTTTGCTATACGCTCAAGCGAGCGTGCTACATCTTGATTAATAACTGGGATGTGCGCCGTAATCATGAACTGATTCAACAGTTGATTGAACTCTTTTCTGATTCCATTCTCGATCGCCCCTCGATCTCACCAACGCTCAAGCGGTTGCACCAATGGCTGCGCGAGTTTGCCGCCAGTGCCGATTTCCAGGAGCTAAAGCTTTATGTAGAGCGATACGATCAGCAAAAACAAAATTGGACTCATCACTTTGCGTCTTACTTACTGGCTTCTCAATTTGCCAATTTAAATAATTCGATTGAACAGCGGCAGGCAGCCTGTAAACTCTCCAGACAGCTTCGAGAGCAGTTTAAGTTCGATCTGGCACGCTATACTGCGCTGTCGCAAAGTTCTATCAGTGTGCAAAGACTTAAAAATCCAACGGGATTAGGCGATCGGGTTCTGCATTTGATTAAGCGCATTGTGCTGCGACGTGGCTCTTTTAGTTACTCGAATATTGCCCGGATTTTTATTGGGCAAATTCAGGGTTTAAGCTATCAGGAATTCAAGCAAAGTTTGCTGGAGTATCTGACGTTTTCGCTCGATCATCCTCAGTTCGTACAAACCCTTCAGGAGCATCTTGCGGAAAAGCTGGTGCCGCTATACGGCGATCGCGATAATCAGCCTATTACCTCCGCGCTGCTTATGCGAACGGCGAATCGAATGATTGATTATTTGTTAACCGAAAACGGCGAAGAACCTTCTGCTCTGTTCATTCTGCTGCTATCTAGGGGGAACGCGCTGCTGCTGGTGATTGTGCTGCTGAAAATTGTGCTGGTTTGTCGTTATGTTCGCGTTCACTTGGAAACTCGAATTGCTGAGATTATTCGATACTATAAGCAGTACCCAGAAGAAGAGTGCCGCCAGGTGATTGACTTCCTGGAAATTCTGCACATCACGCTCACAATTTATACCGAGAACGTACAGTATACGCTTGTGAATATGAACCAGGCCCAGCGTTATACCGGGCGTTATTCTGTGCCGCAACCTAACTTGGAAACCTACCGCATTTTTTCGCAGATGTGCTCAACCCAAGCTCGGTTAAACCTAGTGCAAAGCAGTGTTTCCCAGGTCACAATGACTCCTGCCCAACCTGCTGAAGTAGGAACTGCTGGCTCAGGTGAAGTACGAGCTGCTGGCTCATCCAGTCATCCTGCGGTTTCGTCGTCTGCTGATCAGGAAATTACTCCAGTGTAAGCTGACTGCCCCAGCGATCCTGCGCTAGAAATGCCCGATCCATCGGAATCGAGGCAACGGGTTCGGTCAGGGTGAATTGTCCAGAGGTAATCCACTGCTTTAGCTCCAGCGCGATCTGACGGGCAAGATAGAGGCTCGACAGCGAAGCCACCCGCACTGTTTTGCCGTCGATCGTAATTCGGCCCGACTTAAGCTGGGCATAGCTGACCAACCCAAAGGTCGGACGTACCCGACGCGGAATCGAAAAATCCACCACGGGAACCACCAAATCCTGGTCGCGGACAGACGATCGCAAAACGACTTCCTCATTTAGCACAGGCAGCGGAATTCCCACCCCCAGCATCAGCGAAGGACCATAGCCACGAAAGTAGCAGCCGCGCACCCACTGGGACTGCATTTGCTTGGCATCGCCGATCAGGGCAAGAGTTGCACCGGGTCCAACCGGAGTATGATTCGGCAATCGTTTTTGCAGCGGAAAATGCTGGGTTCCTTCCCACGCCACATAGCCCACACCGCCCCCCAGAAAGATGCGTGTCCCAATGCCCACCACCTGCAAATCGGGATCGTTCATGAGCGGCGACATTGCGCCCGGATTGGAGTACACCGCATTGCCCAGGTGGGGCTGAAGCGGTCCCAGATAGGTGTAGAGCGGTCGATCGCCTCCATTGACGCCCACAATGAAATTTTGATAGGCATTGCGCGGGTTGAAGAGATAGAACTGGTTGATCGTGTCGCGGGTAATCGTCGTTTCAAACGAAGCCCGTGAATAACAGTCCGTTGATTGACCGCTTGCCCGCAGATGGACTGCCTTACCCGCAATCAAATCGGCAATTACATGACCGCCGCCCCGCTCTCGTTGCTCATCTCCGTCTGGTCCATCACTTTTGCCCGGGAATTCGGTCATCTGCGTCGCGCCCAGGTATAAATCGACTGCGCCAAATCCGGCGTATGCCGCGACCCCATCCAGCCAGCACTGACGAATTTTGATCGGCGGATCGGTCTGTCCCAGATTCAAAATTGCGCCGGAGGACTCCATCGGCTCAAATGCACCTGTAGTGATCACATCGACCTGTTTAGTCGCCTGGGTCACGCCAATTTCCTGCACCCGTGCCTTTAGTTCCTCCGCCGTCCAGACGATCGCTTTCCCAGCTTGAATCTTGTCGTTGATTTCTGCGATCGATCGCATTCTAAATTCCTCTTAGGGTTGCCTTTTGCGATTATTCCTGGACTTTTTTCGATCGCCAAGCCAGCAGCCCCGCCATCAGGATCGAGGGACTCAGCACGAGAGCTAGGGCAAGGCTAGACGTTTCTGGAATCTTTTCCAGGAAAGGCAAGAATTTGATGGCGATCGAAATTGCTGCCGACAGTAGCCCGATTTTAAGCAAAACGCTGAGTGAGTCGTTCAGAGAGCCATTCATGCCAGGGATTCCTTTCGGGCGGGGTACGGGGAATAGTAAACTGATTCTGCCTGATTGCTGACTATCTTCATTTTGCTCATGGCTGTTTCGACTGTGACGGTTACGGTTCCTGCAACGACTGCGAATCTGGGTCCCGGCTTTGACTGCATCGGGGCAGCATTCACGCTTTACAATCGGTTTCAGTTTACTGCTTTGCCGGACACAGAATCGCCGCTTACGATCGCAGCCACCGGACTCGAAGCTGATCGCGTTGCCACAGACGATCGCAATCTCGCCTATCGCGCCTTTGAGCATTTTTATCAAACCTTAGGCAAAACCCCGCCTCCGTTGCATCTGGCGATCGATCTTCAGGTTCCACTGGCGCGAGGGTTAGGCAGCTCTGCCACCGCGATCGTAGGTGGACTGGTCGGCGCAAATGCCCTTGCCGGATCGCCCCTGTCTCGCGAACAGATCATGAAGCTGGCGATCGAACTGGAAGGACATCCCGATAACGTTGTGCCTGCTTTGCTAGGTGGCTGTCGGCTTGCGGCAACTCAGCTAGACGGCGGCTGGGCAATTTGTGAAGTTGGGTGGCATCAAGACATTGTGCCGATCGTTGCCATTCCTGATTTTGAGCTGTCTACCGCGGAAGCGCGGCGCGTGTTGCCTGCTCAATATAGCCGTCAGGATGCGATTTTTAATATTGCCCATCTGGGCTTGCTGATTCGGGCATTAGAAAGCGGGCGATCGGATTGGCTCCAGACCGCCCTTCAAGACAAGATTCATCAGCCCTATCGTCAATCCCTGATTCACGGTTACTCCTCGGTTGAGGAAGCGGTGATAGCGGCGGGAGCGGATGGATTAGTGATTAGCGGAGCCGGACCCACCTTGCTGGCACTGACTCGCCCCGATCGCGCTGCTGCGGTCGAATCTGCGTTAACCCAAGCCTGGACAGCCGCCGGAGTCACCGTGCAAACCCAGCGGGTGCAGATTGACACCCAGGGGGCGACGATCGCTTTTCCTTAAGAACGTGGATTTACCTTAAGAGCATGGATTTAAGCGTCGATTTAAGAGATCTGCTGTAAGAATCGAAAATTCCCCCTTGATCCCCTAACCCCTGCTTCCACCAGAGGCAAAGGGGAGCCGAAGCTGCAATCAGAGCGTGAGTTGAATTCAAACTCCCTCGCCCTTCCTGAGAGAGGAATTTAGGGTGGGGGTTTCCCTACTGAAGCTGTAGGATTGCCTGCTGGATCCGCTCTGCCAGAGTCGGATCATTCTCGTGGGCAGCGGTGATTTGATTAAAGCGGGTAATGCTCAACTGGTTTCGATCGGCGATCTGAATTGCGCTATTGCAAAATTCGATCGCGTTCTGGCGAATGCCGGAATCGAGTTCTTGCAGGCTGCTAGGGACATCGCAGCGAATCGCGGGCACATAGCCGACCCGATTTTTGATCGTGTTGTAGGTGCTTTGCCGCAGGGGTTCAATCGACAGCACCGCACGGGCATAGCGTTGAATTTCGTCGCTGCTGACCGATTGCGCCTGGGCACTGCTGCTAAAGCTTAGAGACGCCGTAGGCGCGTGGTAGCTGGGAACCCAGCCCATTAGCACACCCGCAGCCGAAGCTGTCGCAATTAAACCAAATTGCAGCTGGCGATTCCATTTCAGACGAGACAAGGGACGTAGCGCGGAGATCATAGTTAACGGTTACTAAAGTCGTAACGATTCAGGTATTCTGAATGCCTTGAATTATTTTAGGGGCGAGATGTTCCAGGCTGATGCTGCCGGACAAACAGTTGGCACAGTTCAATCACTTTTGTCTGAAGCACTGCCATTGGATCGCCGCCCTGGCTTTTAAGGCTAAACTCTAGCTCCACCAGCAGCGGCAGCGTTTGTCTCAGGCTATCCAGGGGAAGCGATCGCACTTCCTGCTTCAGAAAATAAATCCGCTTCGGATTACTCACTTCTGCCATTCGAGCAATTTCGCGATCGTCACGTTCACCCGACTCCACCATCAGCTTGATCCACAGCCAGGTGCGAAACTGTCCTACCAGCGTGGACACAATGCGAAGCGGTGGCTCGTTTTGCTTAAACAGGTCAGCTACCAGGGTCAGGGCTTTTCCCGTATCTCCCTGCTGAATTGCGCTAGCAAGCTGGAGGCTATTTTGCGTGTAGTTGGTGACGAGGCTGGCAACGATCGCTTCATCCAGGGGTTCCGGCTGAGATTTGCTATGGAGCGACAGTTTCTCTAGCTCTAGATACAGCTGCCGCGACTGATTGCCCACCGAGTCTGCTAAAAGCTGCACCGCATCACGGGTTAACTTCACGCCCATTTCCTGAGCCGATCGCCGCACCTGCTCGATGATCTGGTCGGTCTTCCAGGGGGGGATCAAGGCAAACTCGCGGATTTCGGCGTATTTTTGCAGCAGTTTGGTCGATTTAATCCGTCCGTCGGGTTTACTGCTGGAGGTTAGTAGGAGTACGTTAGTATCTGGAATCGCTGGAAGCGTTCGGTCAAGCTCGCTCAGAAGTTCCTCAGAACATCGCTGAGCCAGAGAAGTCTCAACTAGCCAAACGAGTCTGCTGCCCGTCCCAAAGGGTGCAGTCATCACTTGATTGAGTGCTTGGGTAATGCCATCGCTTTGTTCGGGGGGAATCTTGTCATAGTTAAAGCTTGCCCAGTCGGGGTCAAGGGTGCGATCGCGCAACGCTTCCACTGCCCGATTTAAGGCAAAATCATCATCGCCCCAGTAAAAGTAAATTGGCATGAATGCGACCTCGACTGCGTGATCCCCGCCCTCCATTTTGGAGCAGATTCCCGGTAGAGTAGGGAAAGTATTAGATGAACCTTTTTGTTTACCATTCTCGATCGAGGATTGGGATTAGATTTCAGAAAGCAGGTTTCAAACCTTCTGGATCACTCCTGGATCGCGGTGAAGCAGTTTCCCCTGTGGGATGATCGCCCATCCTATCGAGGATACCGATTCCTATCAGTTAAGCGCGAGGCAAGTTAGCTTGGACGATACCTATCAGATTTATATCAATCGAGTGGCACGCCTGACCCTGCCAGAGGTTTTCCAGTCGCAGGTGCAGCATATTCAGCCGTCTCCTAAGTTTGTTCGTCAGCCCGATGGCACAATCCACCCCGCTCCGTTTCCGGGCTATACGATTATTTCTCCGCCCTGGGAAGACGACCCGCAAAATGAGTCGTTTTACAATGTTCTGCGCGATTATCAGCAGCGATCGGCTCAAACCCTGGAACCTGGGCTGCTGCTCCCGGTGCCGCCGGAGAGCTTCCATTTCACCCTGGCAGATTTAATTTGGGCAAGTGCCTACCACCATGCGATCGAAGACCCTGCCTTTGAGCCGCAGCTTCACGAGCGAGTTGGGCAAAGCTTTGATAAATGCCGCTTTTTGATGGAGGCACAGCAGCCGATTCGCTGGCAGGTCATGGGCTTATTTCTCAGAACTCGCGCTTTGGGCGTGTGTCTTGCGCCTCGCGATGAAGAGTCCTATGAGCGAGTGATTGAACTGCGTCGGACAATTTATCAAAATCCCGACGTGATCGCGCTGGGTATTGAGCAGCAGTACAATTTCACGGCGCACATCACGCTAGGATACTTCGGCGAAGCGGCAGCCACCACCGATCGCGATCGGCTTGCTCAGCAGCTCATCGACTTGAACCAGTACTGGTACGATATTGACGCGCCTCAGGAAATCAGCGTGCGGCGAGCAGACCTGCGAAAGTTTGACGATATGACGCGCTATTATCGGCAGCCGGATTGGGCAATGCTGGAATTTTGATGAGGAGATGAAGGGATGAGGAGACGGGGTAAGGTTATGCGCCTAACGCTAACTCTTCGTCCTGGAGCCAGTGGCGCAGAAATTGTCTCAGCCATTGCTCGACGGCAGCTCCGTGGCGATCGAATCCGGCAATGTGCTGTTCGTAGGGCTGTGCGCCGGGGAGGACAAGCTGTTCGCCTGCCTTAGAAACCCACAGGTCGATCATCGATCGCGTAATTTCGGGATGGAACTGCACTCCGTAAGCGTTTTCTCCATAGCGATAAGCCTGATTTTTGAAGGTTTCGCCTGTTGCCAGCAGTTCTGCTCCGTTGGGTAGCTCGAAGCCTTCTCTGTGCCAGTGGTAGACGTGGGTAAGCCCAATCAAGGGGTTTGGTTCGCTCGGGCCTTGCCTGGTTAAAACGGGCTGGATCGGCATAAAGCCAATTTCGCGCATCTCTTCGACGTGGGGAGCAACCTTTGCCCCTAACACTCTGGCAAGCATCTGTGCGCCTAGACAAATTCCAAGATAGGGCTTGCCAGAATCGAGGGCGACCGGAATCCAGTCCAGTTCGGTACGGATAAAGGGCAGCATTTCATCGTCGTTCGCACTCATTGGACCGCCAAAGATAATAGCTCCAGCATGGTGATCCATCGTTTGTGGAAGTGTATCACCAACTGCCGGACAGCGAATATCTGGCTCATACCCCATCTGTCGTAGCACTTGCTCAACCAAGCCGGGGTCAGAGGTTTCCTGGTGAACAACGACGAGTATTTTTTCCACGCTGATTCTCGTTGAGGGAAGTTAGCCTGCCAGTTCACTCATTCTGCGGGCAAGCTGGATATCTTTCATCGTAATGCCGCCTGCATCGTGGGTCGTGAGGTCAACCGTAACGCGATTGTAGACATTAAACCACTCTGGATGATGCCCGAGCGCTTCGGCAACCAGGGCAACGCTTGACATAAAGCCAAACGCCTCAACAAACGAAGGAAACTGAAACTGGCGATGCAGCTTACCGTTTTCGATCTGCCAGCCAGGAAGTTCACGCAGCATAGCATCGAGATCTTGAGGAGACAGCAGCGAAGTAGACATAGAAGTAGACATCGGCGAAGGGTTCTCAGCTTCAGCAAGCTGATGCACAGTGGGTTCAGACGTTTGGGCAAGGCTTGAGGCAAAGGACTTCCCCGTGAGGAGTAATCGCGCCTCAAAGACGTGACCGAATACGCCCAAAATCAATAAAGCCAATGCTAGCGCAAGGGCAATTTGGCGGGAAAGCGATCGTCTTAGCCAGGTTTGCAACCGTCGGCTCCTGAGCTTTTGCAAGGGCAGTCCCAAATTGTAGCCTGAGCAATGCTTGAACTCACGATCCTTCACCGTTTTAAGGCGCAAACTCCTGCTAGGACGAAGCCTTAGACTTTGCACTAGATTTCGTGGTTTTCGCTGCTGACTTTGTCGTTTTCTTGGCGGCAGTTTTAGTGCTGGTCGTCTTGGTCGTCTTTTTGGCTTTGGTCGTTTTGCTCTCTTCTGGGTCGCTTTCTGCCGACTTGCTGGTCGATTTGCGGGTCGAAGCCTTACTGGTCGTGGACTTGGTAGTCGATCGCCCTTTCTTCTTCGTGCCTGCCTTTTCCGTAAGAGCCTGCACCGCTTTGTCGAGCGTCAGCCCTTCGACGGTTTCGCCTTCGGGCAGCGAAGCATTGACCTTGCCGTGCTTCACATAGGGGCCATAGGGACCGCTATAGATATTTACAGGTTCGCCGTCTTCAGGGTGTGCGCCCAGTTCGCGAATTGGCTTGGCAGATTTGCTGCGTCCCCGTCCGGCTTTGGGTTCAGAGAGCAGTTGTAGGGCACGATCGAGGGTAATGGTCAGCACGTTGTCGTCGCCTTTAAGCGATCGATAGTCCTTGCCTTCTTTGCCCTGATCATGCACTACATAAGGACCAAACCGCCCCAGGTTTGCCTGAATCTTGCCGCCTGTCTCCGCGTGAACTCCGAGCGTGCGCGGCAGAGCCAGCAGCCCCACAGCAGTTTCTAGCGTCATTTGCTGCGGATTCATGCCTTTGGGCAGCGATGCCCGCTTTGGCTTTGGATTGGCTTCGCTTTCGTCACCGAGCTGGACGTAGTGACCGTAGGGACCAATTCGTAGATAAATCGGTTCGCCCGTTTCGGGATGAAAGCCCACCTTATCTGGACCTTCAGTTTTCTGGCGCAGCAGCACTTCCACCTGCTCCGGGTCGAGATCGGCAGGGGTCAGGTCTTGCGGAATCGAAGCTTTTACGGCTCCCTCATCACCATCGACTTCCAGATAGGCCCCGTATTTGCCGATGCGAACTTTTGCTTCCAGCCCCTCTAAATCTAGGGTGCGGGCTTCGGTGGGGTCAATCTGGCTCTCTCGCTGCTTCACCTGGTTTTCTAAGCCCTGCTCGCCCCGGTAGAACTGTTGTAGATAGGGCAACCACTGCGCTTCTCCAGTCGAGATTTCGTCCAGAGTCTGCTCCATTCGTGCCGTAAAGCTAGTATCAACCAGATCAGGGAAATGCTTTTCCAGCAGTCCGGTCACGGCGAAGGCGGTGAAGGTGGGAATCAAGGCATTATTCACCATCTGGGCATAGCCCCGATCGATAATCGTGCCAATAATGCTGGCATAGGTACTTGGACGCCCAATGCCTTCACTTTCCAGCGTTTTCACCAGCGAAGCTTCTGTGAACCGTGCGGGAGGCTGGGTCTCATGCCCGATCGCCTCTAGATCCTGACAGTTAGGACGATCGCCCGTTCGCAGTGCAGGCAGGATCACCTCTTGGCTTTCGATCGCTGCATCCGGGTCGTCTGATCCCTCCACGTAGGCGCGGAAGAATCCAGGAAAAACAATTCGCTTGCCCGTCGCCCGAAATCCGGCATCCTCAACCTGAAGCTGCACCGTAATGTTGAGCTGCTGTACTTCTGCCATCTGGGTGGCGACCGTTCGCTTCCAGATCAGGTCATAAAGCTGAAGCTCTCGCCCAGAAAGTCCGGTTTCCTGCGGCGTGCGGAAGGTGCTGCCCGCGGGACGGATGGCTTCGTGTGCCTCCTGTGCGCCCTTGCTTTTGGTGGAATAACGGCGCGGCTCTGGGCTGAGGTATTCTTTGCCGTACATCTGCTCCACACAGCTTCGGGCAGCAACGATCGCCTGCTGCGATAGGTTCACCGAGTCCGTTCGCATGTACGTAATGTAGCCCTGCTCGTAGAGGCTCTGAGCTACGCGCATGGTGTCACGGGCAGAGAGCTTCAGCTTGCGGTTTGATTCCTGTTGCAGGGTGGAAGTCGTGAAGGGTGGAGACGGCTTGCGGGTAGAAGCGCGTTCCTCCAGATTAGTGACTTGCCACGGCTGAGACTGAAGACGATCGACCAGCGATCGAGCTTCGGCTTCTTCTAGTAATAAAACGTTACGTCCAGCAATAATTTGTCCGGTGTTTTCGTCAAAGTCGCTGCCGTTGGCGATCCGGGTTCCGCGCAAGCTGACCAATCGCGCTTCGAACGGCGTATTGTCCTTGCTAAGGGTGGATTTCAGATCCCAGTAGGAGCCTTTGCGGAAGGCGCGACGCTGCCGTTCCCGTTTTACCAGCAACCGCACAGCAACGGATTGAACCCGACCTGCCGATAAGCCCCAGGCAATTTTTTTCCAGAGCAGGGGTGAAAGGGTGTATCCCACGAGGCGATCGAGGATGCGGCGGGTTTCCTGTGCCCGAACAAGCTGTTCATCGACGGTGCGGCAGTTTCTCAGAGCTTCCTGGATTGCCTCTTCAGTAATTTCGTGGAAGACCATCCGTTTGATCGGAACCTTGGGCTGAAGCACCTGGAGCAAGTGCCAGCTAATGCTTTCACCTTCTCGGTCTTCGTCAGTTGCTAGGACAAGTTCGTCGGCGTTTTTTAGCGCATCTTTGAGTGCCTTGACGACTTTCTTTTTATCCTGGGGAATCACGTAGAGCGGTTCAAAGTTCCCATCTACATTCACACCAATCTTCGCCCACTCTTCGGATTTGACCGTTTCTGGAATCTCTTTCGCAGTCTGAGGCAGATCGCGAACGTGCCCCATCGACGCCTCGACCTGATAGCCGCGAGGCAGGAAGCCGCGGATCGTCTTTGCTTTAGTGGGAGATTCAACAATAACCAGGGTTGACATGGCAACAATTGCTCTTCCAGGGAGTGTGATGCGGGTGAACAGGGGACGGCGAACCTATCTGGAATCCTAAAATAACGTTCTTCTGGGAAGACTGCCAACGGTGCGAAGGACGGTTTGCCGAAGTCCGACTGGGGAGAAACTGCGCTGGAACGGGCAATACGAGGCGGTTTTTCCTGCGAGGTAATCGGGCATTAGTGCATCATCCTAACAACATCTTGAGCAGATTCGCCTCTCCTTATCATTAATATCAGCAGAATCAGGGGTTAAACCTGCCGATTTCCTCATCATGACATCGGGAACGTTCAACCTCTACACGATATGATCCACTATGAAGGATTGTTTAAGATTCTCGGAGGCATCAGTCCGGTTCGATCACCCTCGGTTCGATTCACGATTAGAGGGAACTGCCCCGTATCGACTGGCGTTCTCTGCTCTCACTGATCCTTCTTGTTGATTCTCCGCAGACAGCCAGAATCCTATGGACTTTGCCAATCTTGCCTCCCAGCTTAATGCTGGCACCATTCTTCCAGAAGGAATCGTGATTATTACGCTGATGGTCGTCCTGCTAGGCGACATCATTGGCGGACGATCCGCGACCCACTGGACTCCCTACTTCGCGATCGGCGGACTCTTGAGTGCGATCGTGGCTCTTTTTTACCAGTGGGATATCGCTAGCCCGATCGCCTTTCTCGGATCATTTAACTCCGATGCCCTCAGTATTGTGTTTCGGGGAATTATCGCCCTTTCGGCTGCGGTGACAATCCTGATTACGGTGCGCTACATCGAGCAGTCGGGCACGCCCCTGGGCGAATTTTTGGTGATTCTGCTGACCGCAACCGTAGGGGGGATGCTGTTGTCTGGCTCTGATGAGCTGATCATGATCTACGTTGCGCTAGAAACCCTCAGTATCTCTTCCTACCTGCTGACGGGCTACATGAAGCGTGACCCGCGATCGAACGAAGCTGCCCTCAAGTATTTGCTCATTGGCGCGACCAGTTCTGCCATCTTCCTGTACGGCGTTTCGCTGCTCTATGGACTGTCGGGTGGTCAAACTCGCCTCACGGCTATCACAGCAAACGTGGTTGGCGGCGAACAGTCGCTCGGTATTGTGATCGCACTGGTGTTTGTGATCGCCGGAATTGCGTTCAAAATCGCGGCTGTGCCCTTCCACCAGTGGACGCCTGACGTTTACGAAGGTTCTCCGACTCCTGTCGTGGCGTTCCTGTCGGTTGGTTCCAAGGCGGCTGGATTTGCCCTAGCGATTCGCCTGCTAGTAACTGCCTTCCCTGCTGTGTCGGAGCAGTGGCACTTTGTGATGGCAGCCCTGGCGATTCTCAGTATGGTACTGGGTAATGTGGTAGCGCTGGCGCAGTCGAGCATGAAGCGGATGCTGGCCTATTCGTCGATCGCCCAGGCAGGCTTTGTCATGATCGGTCTGATTGTTGGTACGGATGCAGGCTATTCCAGCATGATCTTCTACCTGATGGTCTACCTGTTCATGAACCTGGGCGGCTTTGCCTGCGTGATTCTCTTCACCCTCAGAACGGGAACCGACGAAATCAGCGAATACAGCGGTCTGTATCAGAAAGACCCGCTGCTCACGCTTTGCCTCAGCCTGTGTCTCTTGTCTCTGGGCGGTATTCCGCCGTTAGCAGGCTTTTTCGGGAAGGTCTACCTGTTTTGGGCAGGCTGGCAGGCTGGAGCTTATGGACTGGTGCTCATCGGTCTGCTAACCAGCGTTATCTCGATTTATTACTACATCCGTGTGGTGAAAATGATGGTGGTGAAAGAGCCGGAGGAAATGTCCGACGCGGTGAAAAACTACCCCGAAATTCGCTGGAATCTGCCGGGAATGCGTCCGCTTCAGGTTGGCTTGATCGTCTGTCTGGTGTTTACGGCGATCGGCGGCATCCTCTCCAATCCGCTCTTTGGTCTGGCAGACAGCTCGGTTACCCGCACGCCGCTGCTTCAACCCGCAGGTTTAGCTCAAGAGCAGCCTACCCCGGTTGGAACCCAGGATGTTGCTGAAGTGATTGTTCCGCAAATTGAGAAGCTCTAGGCAGTCACACCAGATGTCAGTTTGAATATTGAAGACGAAGGACACAGGGGTTGTGTCCTTTTTTTCGTTGTGGGAATTGGGAAGGATGGCTGTATTTACCTACCTCTCCTTCTAAAGACCGACATGCACAAAATAGCAATTTTTGTCATATCAGAAACAAATTTTAGAATTTGGCACTCTACCCTGGAGATATCCTGCAACCAGGGAGATCGATTATGGGCTGGTTTGTCAGGTTGAAGTACGCCGATTAGATTCGATGAGAAGCGGCATGGTGGAGTTTTACACGCCGCAGTCCAGACGAAGGCAACGACTGGAAAAACCGAGCGAGCCATGCTCAGAGTCTTGCGTCCTGCTGCAAAAAGTAATGAGGGGGAGCACAGTCCCCCTGTTCATGACATCGTTTGGTTCATGACATCGTTTAGTTAGAACGACGCTGCCAATTACACCATTCCAGGTCCTCTGCCGCGTTTGTCGCCCTCAATCGTCAAATCTCCAGCACTGTCTTCATTCACTTCTGCTCGTTCTTCAGCCTGTTCAGCCTCTCTTGCTTCTTCAGCCTGACGTGCATCGCCTGGGACTTCGTAGTACATCTCTGGCTCGATCGCGTAGTTGTTCAGCAATCCTTCTTTATCAACGGTGTAGCCGTCTGTGGTGTGGATGCTCTGTGCGTCAGTCTGCTCATTGGTGGGGGCAGTGGCTTCCTGTTCTTCAGTGGGATGAGTCTTAAACCGATCGCCTTCTCGCTCCATGCGGGCACCCGTTTCAGCAGGAGTAATATGGGGGTCGTAGGCGTTATCAGCAGCGCGATCGGCAGAATCGGAAGCAGTGTGCTTGGTGTTATCACGTTCTTTATTCATGGCTTTGCTACTCATTTTGAAAATGCTTGTCAAAAATTCGTTTACGCCATAAGAGTAGCCCGCTGGTAACAACGAATACACTCTCCCTGTAGGGGAATTAAGTTGAATTCAAACGAATTTTGGCTCTGTCAAAAGACGGAAGAAAGTCTGGACAATGAAAAAATTCCGCGATCTTGTCGTGACGGAAGACCCATTCCTTTTGAGCTTCGCATTTGGCATCTTTCCGCTAGCGGCTGATCACCATGCGATATTTCTTGTCTTCCATGCACCGTAGCTCGTTATAGAACTTGTCTGCAGGCAAATTCTGAGTTCAAAAAGCGATCGTTTCTGTTTTGCAGTGCAACTTCTAGGATTGGAAAGACAAGTTTTGAGTTGAAAGGGATAACTTTTGGGTTTAGAGGGCGAGCAGATTTCTTGTCCCTTTGAGCAAGCGTGGAGCAAGAATTCAGCGTAAGAGATGGTCCGAGAGTTACGCAATCAGGCTTAAAGGAATTTCAAAGTTCCTCAGTATTGGGGAATTCAGGGGACACTGCGGGAGGCTTACGACTGCGTCAAATCTCTCCTTAAAAATCCCACTCCTCAAATAGTTCGGAAACAGGCATTGAAAAGTCAGGAACGATGCTTGTGCTGCCGAACATGAATCGCTAAGAGACCACCCAGAAATGAGCTAATGCCTCCATGCTCCATTCCAAAATTGCCCATATCCGCTAGCTGCCCGTTAACCAATTCATAGCGATGCCCATCCTGGGACAATGCCATGAATTCCTCATCCGTCCAGACCTTGTTCTCGGTGGAGATTGTCATCACCCAAGCCTCCTGAGATCTTGCCGGATTGCTGTCTTTAGTGTGGCACGCCCTCACGCGCTCACTTACCTTTTCACTTCCTGCTCAACCTGCCGCATCACAGTCAACGCTGAATAACTTACCCCTGCTGTGCCCTCACCAGGATGGGTCGAGTCTCCCACGAGCCAGAGTGATCGAATTGGAGTGCGCGTCGCAAACCCAAACGGACCAAAGGTGGGAATGCGTTGACCAATGCCGCCGACAATGCCTTTGCTGCGTCCGGTGTAGTGGGCAAAGGTGCGGGGCGTAGCGGCTTCCTGATGCACGATTGTCTCCGGCATGAGCTGGAAATATTGGGAAAGGCGGGAAAGCGCCTGGTCGGTGTACTGCTGTTTGAGCTGCTGATAGTCTTCGATCGAGCAGTCCCACCAGCGTTTAGGGTCGGTAAACGAAGAGGCAATGATTGTGGCATGACCTTCTGGAGCTCGGCCGTCTCCCGGCTTGCTGACGGACACAAAGAACGAGTTGTTTTCGGCGATCGGTCCCGCGTAGTCGTAAAGAAACTGAAGGTGGGGCGGACAGTCGGCAAGCAGCGCGTCCTGCTTTACGCCCAAATAGATAACAAAAGCGCTAGAGGCAGGCGGCAGTTTTGTAATGCGATTTCGATAGCCTTGGGGAACCGCATTGCCCAAAAGCTTCACCAGATTCTGTACTGTGACATTTGCCACTACCTGGTCGGCGGATTCTGTCCAGACTTCTCCCGTTTTCTGGCTGCGGATTTGCACCGCTTTCACCTGCTTGCCTTCGGTCAAAATCCGCTCAACAGTATGCCGCATCAGGAGCCGACCGCCATCCCGCTCTAGGGATTCGACGAGTCGATCGCTCAATGCCTGCATACTGCCCTGAAGGTGAAACAGTCCATGCGGCTCTTGAGACACTGCCAGCGCGGTTGCGGCATAAAGCAACGCTGTTTCGTCTGCGCTCACCTGGGAATAAAGCTTAAGCTGCATATCGAGAAAGGTCTTCAGGCGGTAATCATGCCCCAGCCCATACCAGCGCAACACCTGACCGACTGTAGAGAAGGTATGAGGCAAGGTCAGCAGGGTATCGGGGCGAACGGCTTGAACGAGCTGCCCAATATCCCACAGATCGCGCGGCGGCAGCACTGGATCGCGAGACTGAAACGCCCAGCTATAGCGAAACAAATCCGCCATCAGTTGCCAAAAGGGTTCGCTGCCAGGAAACTGCTTTTGTCGTTCTGCCTGCCATTGCTGCGGGTCACGCCAGACGTTGATTGGTTGCGTTTCACCAGGAAGGTACACGGCACAGGCAGGGTCGCACTCGGTTGCCGCCGGGGGTTCAATTCCTAACTCCTGAAAAATTCGGTGGTGAACGCCGCCCGGTTCCAGCCCTGCGACCTGGGTTGCGCCCACATCAAAGGTAAAGCCGCGCCGCTTAAACGTAGAGGCACAGCCCCCGGGGACGATCGCCTGATCCAGCACCAGAACGGAATAGCCGCGATGAGCTAGCAAGGCGCCTGCGGTCAGCCCCCCAATTCCTGCCCCAATCACGACCACGCGCCGACCGTGTTTCCTTGTCATAAATTCTGCAAATTCCTAATGGCGTGTTACATTACTTAATATCCTTATCATATCGCTTGTTTGCAGACTGAAAGGAACCTGGACGAGATGAGGAAAGCAATCTGGATTTATCTCTGACTGATCTCCTTGAAGAAGCAAAATCATTTGCGATGATAGAGATGAGAAGTTTTGCTTAAGTTGCCGCAATGCTGCAAGGTTCCATTCTGCAAAAGCTGGGTGACGCGCACCGATCGAGTTTCCCTGAAAAGCGACCGCTTAATTTTGGGGTGTATTACAAAAACACGCTGGTCGCCCTTTGTCATGCGCTGGAGGATGCCATTCTATCGGCAGACTACCAGCCCCTGATGATCACGGCATTTCAACGCGGCAAGTGGTATCTCCAAGAAGCCGATCGCTATGGTGACATTGCCGATCGATCGCGTCAGGTCGTGATTTTAGCCGGGGCAGATGCAGGCTTTACCGACCATCCCACCAGTCACAAGGCGAACGTAGATCTGGTTACGCTTGACCCGATCGATGCTGTAGCACAGGAGTGGCACTTAATTATCGTGTCGCCCAATTACACTGCAATGGTGCTGTGTCAGGAGCTTTCTGACGAAGATTACGGAACGGCGGGTAGACCGCAGGCAGACTTGGAGCGCAAGTTTTACGGACTCTGGACGTTTGAACCTAGCCTGGTGCAGGAAACCGCGGCCCTGGCGATCGACCACGTAGGACGCTATAACCCCGCCCTTCAGCAGCAGCTTCAAACCCATCTGGCGGAGTTGATCGATCGATCGCAGCACCATGATGCACTGTGTCATACGCCGACTGCCGATCATCTGGGCGATATCGTAATGCGGGTGATCGAGTATCTGGAAGAGAGCCAGCAAACCGTCACGACTGACCCCCAACCCCATGCTCTGGTAAGCAATCTCACCTCCAACGAACTTCAGGCACTGCTGCGAATCGCTCAGTTGATTGACCAGACTGACCTGAGTAATCCTAATGCCGCTGCCGAAGTGGCAACGCTGGCAGAAGCAATGGGTCAGCTTTTGGACCTTCCTGCCTGGCAGCTTCATCGTTTGCGGTTGGCGGGTTTGCTGCATCGGATTGCGTTTCTTCAGCCGATCGAAACGGTACTCAGTGCACAAGGTTCTGGTCAAGCGACTCATGCCGCCACACCCCTGACCAGTCCGATTATTCCAGGTGTCAAAGTGCTGCGGAAAATGCAGCGGCTCAAAGCAATTTCGACCATCCTCACCCATCAAACCGAGTGCTGGAATGGCTCTGGTCGTCCTTCGGGGCTGGCAGGCGATGAGATTCCAGTAGAGTCGCGCATTCTGGGGCTGATTGCTGACTTTCAGCAAAAATCGGCGCAGGCGCGATCGAGCGGTACTCCCGATGCCGAAGCTGCTTTGCAGGCATACCAATCCTGTCAGCAGGGTGCAAATGAGCAGTGGGACCCGAAGCTGGTTGAGGCTCTGGGTCTGTTGGTAAGCGCGATGCAGCAGGGCATAAGTTTACCCGTTGCGCTGCCCAAAATTGCTGCTGGACTGTGGCTGCTGGATTCTCACTCCTCGGAAGAATTGCTGTCTTATGGTTCTGAGCCAGAGGGGAGTGAATCAGAAGAGACGATCTCCAAAACAGGCTCCTAAAAATTCCTACTATCCCTTTGCTGGAAGCATTCGTTGTTAGATGCAGTTCAGTTATCACCAAGGACAGGAAACGATGGATATTGAAGCAATTCGCGCAGGAAAAGTGAAGCGGCTCACAGGTGCAGATCTCGAAGACGAAGACCTGTCAAAAGTAAACTTGAGCCGAGTGAATTTGGCAGGAGCCACGCTCAATGGAGCCGATCTGAGGGCAACGACGCTCAACGGAGCCAATCTGGACGGTGCGAGCTTGATGGGCTGCTGTCTGGTTGGGGCGGATTTAAGAGCGAATCTCGTTGGGGCAAACCTGATGCAGGCAGACCTGTCGGAGGCAGACCTGCGAGGCGCAAATTTGCGTGGGGCGAATCTAATGCAGTCCCGACTGGCACAAACCACGCTGGCAGGCGCATTTCTGAGTGGCGCAAATTTGATGGGCGTTAGCTTGCAGGGTGTTGATTTGCGTGGGGCAGACCTGCGTGGGGCAAACTTCAATAGCGCAAATTTGGCAGGGGCAAACCTGGCACAGGCAGACCTTCAAGGTGCGATGCTAACCGGAGCAAACCTGGAAGAGGCAGATCTGCGGGACGCAAATTTAGCCGGAGCGAATCTGAGCGGGGCAAACCTGCTTTGTGCAGATCTAGAAGGCGCAAATCTTCAGGGAACGACGCTAACGAGTGCCTGTGTTAAAGGAACGGTTCTCGATCGCGCCGAAGCCTGATTACCGTTTTATCCAATCCTTTGTTTTACTCGACTTGCTCAACTGACTTCGCTTCCTGAGATAAGCTTCCTAGGACAGTTGCCCGTAGGTTAGCATGCCAGTGCCGGAGTCTAAATCGGTTGAGGTGTGCGTAATTTGCTCGAGTGCCATCTCGAAGTCGAGTTCGGGCGGCAGGGTCTTGAGCAGCGTCGTGAGGGCGCGGGATACATCGCGAAATGCCTCAGCCTGTTCATTGAGTGATTCATCGCTCGATTCAGTAGAATCCGATTCAGCGGCGATCGTCTCTGTGCTGTCAGCGCGGTTGTCTACGAGTTCTCGCAAGGCTTCCAGCGTGGAAATTAATCCATACTCCCGGATGAGAGCGTTGAGATCTAATTCGAGGTCATCTGTGGTTTCTATCATGAGCTTTTGTGGTGAGGGGTATGCAGAGTGAGCGGGGGTGTTAAGTGAGCCAATTAGCCTGATCGAGTTCAGACAGTCTCAGGTTCTGATTCAAGTTCTGATTCAAGGTTTGATTATTGATAACGCTACGATGACCAGGAAGCGTCTCGCGTTGATCTTGAGAGGGATTCCCATAGGATGCGAAGCAGGATTTTTGAGCAGAACGAATTCCAGCGTTGCTGAATAGAAATATGAAGAACCCAATTGAGCTTCTGCATCGCCCCCTAAATCCCCCAATCCTGGGGGACTTTGAGGATTAGTTCCCCCCAACGTTGGGGGCTAGGGGGCAAATCATACTCGAATTCAGCAACACCTGATTAAGCGGTCTGGTTAAGTGGAAGTCTGGCGCACCAGACTGAAGAAATGCCCAATTAAGTACAGTGAACCGCACAGCCCGATCGTAGATTCAGCAGCGTCAGTCCGAGCGGCTTCTAATCCTATAACCACATCTGTGTGAGTCTGGCAGTCTTTCAGTTCGGGGCAGACTTCCCAGGCAAGTTGGGCAAGCTGAGCAAGGCTCACCGGGGTTGAGTTGGGCACGGGAACGAGGTAAAGTCGATCGCCCGGACGCAACAGAGCCTTGAACACATCCCCGTGATCTTTTCCGGCGATCATACCCATTACCCAGGCGATCGGTTTTGTCACTTGAGGACTGGTATCGACATATTGCCGCAGCATTGCTGCCCCTGCCGGATTGTGTGCTCCATCAATCAAAAGCGGCTGACCCTGCCAGGAAATCCACTGGAGTCGTCCCTGCCAGGAGGTTTTTCCCATGCCTGCCGCAATTTGCTCGTTGTCGATCTGCCAGCCTTGCTGGCGGAGAATTTGCAGCGTTGCGACTGCCAGCGCAGAATTAATAAGCTGATGCTGTCCTAAAAGCGGGAGCGGATAGCAGATTGACTCGAATGAAAAGGGTGAGTTTTCTACTGAAGTGTCGCACCATTCTGCCCAGCGCGTTTGCTGAGAATCTCTAGTTTGCTCGATCGCAGCCTCTACCCAAACGGCAGGACAGGCTAGCTGCTCTAATCGTTGCTGGAGGACGAGCGCCGCTTCTGTGGGCTGGGGTGCGATCACTGCCGGGCAGTGGGGCTTTAAAATGCCTGCTTTTTCAAAAGCAATATGCGCCAGAGTGGGTCCGAGCCGCTGCCAGTGTTCCAGGCTGAGGGATGTGATCACGCTAACCAGGGGACGATCGACCACATTGGTAGCATCCAGCCGTCCGCCCAACCCGACCTCGACCACTGCCAAATCAACCTGCTGCTGAGCAAAATAAAGCCATGCGGCGGCAGTAATCACCTCAAACTGAGTAGGGCAGGGTTGATCAGGACGGATTGCACCGACCACCTGACGCAAAATTTTGAGCAATTCGATCGGCTCAATGGCTTCCCCATTTATCGAAATTCGTTCGCACCAGTCCACCAGATGCGGGGAGGTGTATCTTCCAACGCGGTAGCCTGCGGTCTGAAGCACCGAGGAAAGAAAGGCACAGACTGACCCTTTGCCGTTGCTGCCTGCCACATGAACGATCGGGACTTGCCGCTGCGGATTGCCCAGATTTTCCAGCAGGAATTCAATTCGCTCTAAGCCTAACTCCACGCCAAAGTGAGCAAACTGGTGCAGCAGCGCATCAATTTCCGCTTGGGCATCAGGTTCAGCAAGCTCAGAAGCAAGTGAAGGGAGATTTGACATGGCAGGACGAATCGCGACAAAAGGCAGATGCTTTCACAGCATACTTTCATCTTGCCTGATCTCGTGGATTCCTGGTGGGTGAGCCTGGGTGGAAAGCAATTGCTTGGTGAGCAACGCTCCTGCCTAAAGGCCATGATTTGAAGAACTTGCAGCGATCGGTTGACTGATCCAGCCGCATCCACCGCACCAACCGCACAACGAGTGGGGATCAGTTTCCCGCCGATCGCTGCTTTTCCTGCTCGACTTCTTCCTGAAGCTTTGCCAGTTCTTCCGGGGTCATTTCTTCGAGTCGCTTTTGCAGCACAGCATCTTCGTAGTTTCGCATCTGCTCACCCAGCGTCATGTTCTTCGTGAGTACGCGAAACAAATAGGTGAGGAGCCATCCGACCACGCCGCCCACTAGCACAGCCTGGCTCCAGATGCCAGCCGAAATGCTATCTAGACCTGCAAACTGCAAAATCAGGTAGATGATTCCCCCTGCAGCAAAAATGCCAATACCAATGCCGATAACATCAATCCGTCGCATGGCTTAGCTGATTTGCCGGGGTTGGGGACGGAAGTTGAGGAAGGGACTCAGCAACACCAGACCGGGGAAGAAGAAAAATACGCCAAAATACATCAGCACGCGCTCGATCGAGCTTGCCACATACCAGCGGCTCTTGAGATACAGAAACAGCAGTGCCGGCATAACCACTAGATAAGCCCCACCTAGAGCCAGGTACAGCAGTGGAACAAGAGGAAGTGACATAGGCTTTCGCTTAAATGAAGCTTTGTTGGGTTCACTTAGGTTCAGCAAGGGCACGGCGAGAATTTCCCGTTTGCCTCTGCTGTTGTCTATCTTACCGCTTTCAACTGCCCGAAATAGAGAATCCAGACTGGGTAGGGGCGATCGAATCCCCTAAAAAACCTGATGGTTAGCGTCAGGAAAGGCGATGAAACTACAGGGAGATAGCCCTAAAGATGAAACTCCAGGGATGATAGCCCTAAAAAGAGAAACCCCAGCCGGAGCCGGGGAAGGGTGATCAGGATTGCATCCCATTTAGTCTTGAGTCGTTCGATTCAACAGTATCGGTAGGGATGACCCGATCGCGTCGTCCGATGTGTATAGATCGGCAGAACAGCCTCTCTGTCAGAAGATGGATGGACTTGTGTAATAAGTACGTGAGCCAGCGTCTCAAGACAGAAAACTTTAGCCCAGAAGCTGCTTAAAGTGATCCATATCTGCTGAGTGCAGATAAAAAGAAGCGCAAAGATTTCGATCGTTTTGGAGCAGAATCTGCAAAATGGGGATAAAGATAGAAAAAATAAATATAAATCATCAGTAATCCTGTTTATTCTTTGATTATTTTTTGATTGATTATTTTTTGCTCAACTTTTGACCTGCACGCTTTGGAAACTCAGGCATTGTCATGACGCAGCACCTCATTCCTCCTGCGGGACACGATGACTTCAACGCCCTATCGCTTCAGGATCAGATTCAAATTGCGCTGGCAGTAGCTGATGAAACCTCGCTGAAGTCGCTCTTAGTGGATTGTGTCCCGCCGATCACCGCTCTGCATCGAATTCGCAATCTCAAAACGACCGTGAGTGTCCCGCTTGCCTCTGGAACAATCGGATCATTTTCTGGGCAATCTGCCGCACCCTCGATCGACGGCATTCTTCAGTTTGAGGAGGCATACTGCACCCTGATCGCTTCAGCGGAGGAACTCAAGCAGGGCATCGCCGACTACACTCAGCAATATGGGAACGATCGCGGCTATCTTGACCTGACCCGGTGCGAGTCTGAGATGCACACCCTGGGGCAATCCCTTCCTTTGTCGCAGGCACTGGCACGGTTGACCCATTCGGGCTTTTCGCCGCGACAGATCCAGGCGATTTTGCACCTGCCGCAGGATGGTTGGTTTCAGTCCTGGTGGTATGCCGTAGATGCTGCCGGAGAGTTTACCGTGCCGTTTCTGCGCGTGCTGCGGACGCTTCACTATCCCGATGGCACAGTGACAATTCAGTACAAAGACTTTTTTGCTCAGCAAAAGCCCGACTGCTATATGAGCCAGTCTCGGCAGGTGATGGTTTTGCTTAAAAACGATCGCAGCTTTAGCGAAACGTTGACCCGGATCAATCTCGCGCGGCAGCAGTTGGGGATCGATCGCGTGATCCTGGTAGGTAGCCATCTCTCGGAACTCGAAGCCAAGGCATACATTAATCAGGGCGTGAGCCTTTATATGACCCGCTCGCTGAGCCTGCCAACTCCAGCAAACTGCTGTCACTGTGTGAATTCAGATTGTCCTTGGCACGGACGGTCGGATTCTCCAGTAATTTTGTGTCGGCGATTTTGTTTCGAGGGAGTGGAAGAGTAGAGAGGTGGAGGAGTGAAGGGGTGAAGGGGTAGATGAGTGAGGAGATGAGGAGATGGGGGTGTGTCGGTGGGTGGTTTAGTCAGACTAGGTTTAGTCAGATTAGGTCTAGTCAGAATAAATGGGGTCAAGCCAGTACAGGAGGGTGCGTTTGAGTTGGTTGAGGTCGCGGGTAAGTTCTTGACGGAAGAATTGTCCGATCGCGTCGAAAGGGGAGAATTCGCTGCTTGTTTGCCACTGCACGTCCTGACCGAGGGGGGTAAGGTGGTTGCCGCGCAAGATTTTGAGGTGAGTGGTTTCGGGGAAACGCTCGTTCAGTGCCAGAGTAAGGGGTTTGGTTTGGTCAATGTCGTCGCTGGTAAATTTCACGAGCAGGTTGTGCTTGACCTGATAGTGCTCGGCGATCAGGCGATTGGTTTCTTCGGGCGATGGGGTGAATTCGACATCGAAGGCGGCAAGTTGGGGCAGGGGCAGATCTTTGAGCTGGGCGGAAAATTGGTTAGTAATTTGAGTCATCCACTGGGTTCCGAGGCGCGACAGTTCGCCTAACTGATCCAGCATCGGGATCGATCGCCTTGCCGGGTAATTGTTGAACGAAATCAGAATATTCCCGGCGCGTTCCTGCGGAAACAGACTGCCGATCAACAGATGCAGCTTGCAGCCCATGCTGTGCCCCATCCCGTAAACGGGGAGCTGCTGCCGCAAAATGTCGATTTGCAAATGCTCGATCGCCAGATTGCCAAGTCTTAAAGTGCGCTGGGCGATCGTGGTGTGATCCATTGTGTTGACAAACGGCGTTGCTACGATTGCGTAGCCCTGATTTGCCAGAAACTCCAGCAAGGTGCGGTAGGTAAGCTGGGGAGCCGTTGCCACAAATGCGCCGCCCAGAAAATGAATAATGGCGGTCGGCTGGGGGGGAACCAGCACCCAGTTACCGTAAATTTCCTGCCACTCCATAGCTTTCTTAATAGCGTTCTTGTTAATGTTTTGTGTCGCGTTACTGAAAACGCCGCTTCTTTCACTGTAGCGGCCACAAGAGTGGGGTGGTAGCGCGATCGGAGATGAACATTTCTTTAATGTTCTTATTCATTTCCTTTCGATCGGCTTAGGAGTACAGTCGGGGGCCGAGGAGTTCAGGGTTTGGAAGGCGATCGAGCATTCTTGTCTAAGGATTTTTGTCTATTGTCTGAAAGGTTCTGCGCTAAAAGATGGTTTGACCCGTCGCCCATTGCCTGCATTACCCCCTAAATTCCCGAACGTCAAATTTCCGAACTTCTGGTTCTAACTTCTGGTTCTAACTTCTGGTTCTAACTTCTGGTTCTAACTTCCGGTTCTAACTTCGGAGGACTTTGAGGTCTGAAGGAGTGGGTTGGTTCCCCTTGGAATTGGGGCTAGAAGGACGGTTCTTACGGGGATAGCGTCTCAAACATTCTCGAAAAATGCCTGTTAGAAAAAACGTTTAAGCGGGGGCTGCCATGTCGATCGTTGTAATGGTTCTGCTGCAAGTCTTGCTGGTGATTGGGCTATCGCGCCTGATGGGTCTCGGGTTTCGGGCTTTACGGCAGCCGCTGGTGATTGGCGAAATTGTTGCCGGAATTATGCTCGGTCCTTCCCTGTTCGGCACGGTGGCTCCGACGCTGGCGAGTGCGCTGTTTCCACCAGAGACGATTCCGTTTCTGGATGTGCTGTCTCAGGTCGGCTTGATCTTTTTTATGTTTCTGATCGGGCTGGAGCTGAATCCCCGCTATCTACGCGGACAGCTCGAGACTGCTGTTTTGATTTCCCATATCAGCATTGTGGTTCCGTTTACGCTGGGCACGTTGCTGTCGCTGCTGCTGTATCCGCTGGTGTCAAACGGCAGCGTTTCGTTTACGGCGTTTGCGCTGTTTTTGGGGGCGGCGATGTCAATTACGGCGTTTCCCGTTTTGGCGCGGATTATTACTGAAAACAATTTGCAGAATACGAAGCTGGGAACGCTAGCTCTCACCTGCGCTGCGGTGGATGATGTGACTGCCTGGTGTGTGCTAGCTCTGGCGATCGCTGTAACTCGCACTAACAGTATGATTGCGGCTCTGCCTACGCTGATCGCAGCCGTGGTTTACATTGCCCTGATGCTGACGATCGGGCGATCGTTCCTGAAACGGCTTGCGAAATACTACGATCGCACAGGCAAACTGACGCAGTTCGTTCTGGCGGGAATTTATATGGGCGTGGTGGCTTCTGCGCTGATTACCGAGGTGATCGGGATTCACCTGATTTTTGGGGCGTTTTTGCTGGGAGCCGTAATGCCCAAAAACGAAGGACTCACCCGCGAACTCGCCGAAAAAACTGAGGACTTTGTGCTGACCTTTTTGCTGCCGATCTTTTTTGCCTATAGCGGGCTGAGAACCCAGATTGGATTGCTGAATCGTCCAGAACTATGGCTATTATGTGGGCTGGTGCTGCTGGTGGCGATCAGCGGCAAGTTTATTGGAACCTATGCAGCAGGGCGGGTATGCGGCATGGCAAAACGAGAAGCGGCGGCGTTGGGCTGGCTGATGAACACCCGCGGGCTAACCGAGCTGATTGTGCTGAATATCGGCTTGAGTCTGGGCGTGATTTCGCCGTTGCTGTTTACGATGCTGGTGATTATGGCACTCGTTACCACGTTCATGACTTCGCCTTTGCTAGAAGTGACTTATCCGAAGCGGCTGATTCAGCAAGATTTAGTCGCCTCGCCGCCAGAGCAGCCGTCTCTGGTTTCTGCCTCGGTGTATCGAATTCTGGTTCTGGTAGCGAATCCTGACACGCAGCTTAGACTGGTGCAGCTTGCAGCGGCAATTGCTGGGACTCAGCTTCAGCAGGCGATCGTGAATCCCTTAAGTCTGATTGAGCTGGAGGAAGACTACGCCTTTGAAAGCACTCCCCTGGAAGCCGATCGCCAGATTGCAGCCCGTCAGCAGCATCTTCAAACCCTGGTGGAGAGCTTGGAGCCAGCGGCGCGTCCTTTGATTCATTCGATCGTGCGGGTGGCAAATGATGTGGCGCGAGAAGCTGTTCAGGTGGCAGAAATGGAGCAAGCCGATTTGATGCTTGTCGGGTGGCATCGTCCTGCCTTCAGCACCAATCGCCTGGGCGGCCGAGTCGGGCAAATTTTGAGTCTGGCGAGAACCGATGTAGCGGTTTTTGTAGATTACCCTACGGGCAAATTTGCGGTTCAGCCCCAGTTGCCCCAGCTCAATCAGCTTTTGTTGCCTTATGTGCCAGATATTCACAGCGATTTGGGCTTGGAACTGGGACTGCGAATTCTGGCAGGTCGTCCAGAGAGCCATCTAACTGTGCTCTGTGTTACACCTTCCGATCGCGCCGTTAGTAAGACGGCTTTCGGTCAGCAGATCGATGATTTAAGCTATGAGCTTCGCACCATCCTTCAGCGGTTGCCTGCGTTTCTGCGCGATCGCGTTCACTTAAAAGTAATTACCACGGTAGAACCAATGCGGGCAGTGGTCGAATTGTCGGAAGGCATGGATTTAACGATCGCCGGAGCCAATCGGGAGTGGGGCATCGAGCGACAAACCCTGGGGCAATATACCGATGAACTCGTGAAACAATGCCGATCGTCGCTGCTGATCACTCGCCGCTATAGCCGTGTTACGTCTCATCTCGCCCCAGTTCTTATGGAAAGAGAGGCTTAAAATGCACCAATCTGCAATTCGATCGCATTTACTGTTCTATGGTGGAATGATTACCTCAGTGTTCATCCTATTTCGCTTGACTGCTGCTTATGGAGAAGCCCGGCTGCAAGCCCCGCCCAATATCGACGGCATCTATTTCAGTTCGATCGCGCCTCCGAGCTGTCCGAATGACTCGCGCTTACGGCTAACTGTGCAGCAGTCAGGAATTTACCTCAACGGCTCGGTTGATCTCGTGCAGGCAAACGTATCGCCCGAAATGCCCGATTCTACCAGTTCTGAAAAGCTGCCGCTAACAGGTCGCTGGAACCAGGAAGCAATGGCTCTTTCGGGCAACACCGATGCGTTAGCCGCTTGTCAGCCTTCTTCAAATTCGGTACTTATTAAGGGAACGATTGCCCCAAACGATCAGCTCACTGCAAGTCTGCAATCCGGCGACACGCCTGCCTGGAGCTTTACTGCCGATCGTCAGGAAAGATCTCAGACCCAGGAGCATTAGGAGCATTAGAAAAGGGTTAGAAATTTATAAAGGAAATTCATAAGGAATGAGTCGCCCCCTCGTCCCCCAATTCTGGAGCCCCTGAAACTACCCTCGCCCCTCCCCTTCGATCGCCGACCCAAACCGATACCCCTTGCCATAAACTGTGTGGATTAGAGGTGTTTCACCGTCGGCTTCGATCTTGCGGCGCAGCAGGCGAATTTGGGCGGCTAAGGCATTGCTGCTAGGCTGCTCGCTCGTACTCCAGAGCTGCTGATGCATTTGGTCATGGGTCAAAAGCTGGTTGGGCGATCGCATAAAGTAGGCAAGCAACTGGCACTCTTTTTCCGATAGCTCAATTTTGCGTCCCTGGCGGTAGGCAAGCTGATTTTCCAGGTCGAGTTCCAGATCATTCACTTGTAGCCGTGTGGCAGGCTTCACTTCCAGCGTTGGCGGGCGGCGCAGCAGTGCCCGGACTCTTGCGAGGAGTTCGCGCAGCTCAAACGGCTTGATTAAATAATCATCAGCTCCCGCATCCAGTCCTGAGACGCGATCGTCGATCGTATCCTTCGCAGTCAGAAATAGCACTGGAGTGGTATCCCCCTGGGAGCGAAGCTGCTGGCAAATCTCTAAGCCCGTTTGCTGGGGCAGCATCCAGTCCAGAATCAGCAGATCGTAGCTTCCGGTAGCAGCCAGCTTACGTCCTTCTGAACCATCGTGGGCAATATCAACGTGATACCCCTCGCGCCGCAAAATTCGACTGAGGGGCTCGGTGAGTTCAACCTCGTCGTCAACAAGCAGAATTTGCATGGGCAGCCAGGAAGAGAACGTTCGTTGCTGTCAATTTCTCAATCTTAATATCCCTGAAATGTCCCTGATCAGCAGGAGGATAGAAATCAACGTGAGATGCGATCGGCATAAATCACGGGTCATGGGTCATTAGCTGTGGGTTACTTGTGCTTCGCGGATGACGAATGACCGACCACGAGACTAACCACGAATGACGAATGACGAATGACGAATGACGAATGACGAATGACTGATGACGAATGGCTGATGACGCTTCCGTTATCCCTGGTTTGATACTGTCCTTCTGATGTCCTTCTACTGATCGAGCAAATTTCGAGATAGCGTCGTAAACCGAAGACTGCTCTGCCTGGCTTCCCTGCTGGTATCGATCGGGGTGGTAGCGATCGGGCTGGTTAGAAACAAGAATTCAATCAGCAGCCATTTCTGTGGAAGGGGCATCCTGCCCAGCTGGTTCGTAAGATAAATATCTTATTGAACTGGGCGGATGAGGATACCCCCACAAGCGATTGAGGCCGTTTCCTTAGCACATGATGCACCCTAGCTGACGCTATACCTTAGCTAACGATAAAGTTATTCGCGCTTAGGTCACTGGGAGCAACGCCTTGCAGCAGAACTAACCGGACAAATCCGTTTGCCGCATCGCCGTTGGCATCAACTCGAACAATCGTTCCTCTTGCAGTTTCCGCGAGGCGCACGTATTGCTGGAAGCGGTTTGGACTGCTGTAGCTGTCACCCTTGAAGAGGACTTTCAGGTCAATCCGGTCTTCCCGTTTAAAGTCAAGGACTTGATCAAGCCCGTGTCTTGCCGATCGATATAGGTAGGTATCCCGACCGCCGCCTCCGCTCATGACATCGCGACCGCCGCCGCCAACCATGACATCGTGACCCAGACCGCCGAGAATTCGATCGTTCTGAGAGCCACCCGAAATCCGGTCGTTGTCCCGGTTGCCAAGCAGCAGATCGACATCGCCATTACCGCGAATCCGGTCTTTGCCTCGCCGCCCGAAGACGGTATCCGTTTTTTCACCGCCAATCGCCCGATCGTTGCCCAGACCGCTGTTGATGAAGTCGCGTCCCTTTTGTCCCTCAATCCGGTCGTCATCTTGCTGACCGTTCAGGATGTCCAGGTTCGTGCCTCCTCGAATTCGATCGCGACCGCGACCGCCCATGAGGTTATCATCTCCGAACTTGCCTTCCAGCCGATCGTTGCCGCGTCGTCCCATTGCGGTATCGCGACCGCGACCGCCAAACGCCCGATCGTTGCCCAAGCCGCCGTCCAGGGTGTCAATGCCGTTGTTGCCGCGCAGGTCATCGTTGTTTTGCTGACCTCTGAGCCGATCGCCTGCCGCACCGCCCAACAGTCGATCGTTGCCCCGGTTGCCATTGAGTCGATCCGAACAGCCTGCACCCAACAGTTGGTCGTTACCCGGCTTACCCACCAGGCGATCGCGATCCTCGGTTCCAACCAGACGGTTGTTGCGGCGATTGCCTTTGAGCCTGACCCCTGGTTTGCAGCCGATTGGGTCGAGCAGTGAGTTGAAATTGAGCGTTACGGTTGCCGGAGTGGAGTCAGCTAAACCAGAGCGATCGGTTGACGCATAGGTGAAGCTGCCGCCGCTAAAGTTAGGACCCGACTGAAAGAAGATCTGTCCGATATCTGCTGCCGGAATCACCTGCCCGGCGGTAATTGCGCGACCTCCTGCGCCTGGCAAACCAAGGAACAGTGTGCCCTGAGCCGTATCAGGAACGGTGACAATGGTGAACGAAGCAACGCCATCCCCGGGATCTGGATCAGTTCCCCCCAGTCCAGGCAGATTGGTCAGCGTGTTTTGGGGCAGGTTAAACGGTCGATCGAACGTATCAGGAGCCTGGTTTTGCCCCGGAACTGGAATAGGACCAGGAGTATTTTGCAGCTGCAACGACACTGTGCCAGGCGTATCGCTTTCGCTGCCGAGGTTATCGATCGCAGTATAGGTGAATCCGCTGCCTGTAAAAGTGCCGCTCGACTGGAAAAAGACTTGCCCAATTTGCTCTGGGGTCAGCGTTTGCCCCGCAGTCAGCCGCACATTGCCCGCCGGATCTCCCAGGAACAGCGTTCCCTGGCTGGGGTCGGGCAGCGTCAGAATGCGATAGTTCGTCACGGTTCCATCTGGATCGCTTCCCCCCAGGTTGGGCACGTTGACAGCGCTATTAATCGGCAGTCCCGCAGCCGAGTTGTTGGTGAGCGGTGCAGAAGTCAGGGTCGTCACTGCCAGGTTACGGACTTCGTGGTTGGCGGTGGAGTCCCCTGTTCCGGCGGCAAAACCAAACTTAAAGAAGTCGGGCACTTCACCGTTGCCGGCTGAACGGGTGTTGTAGTTGGTAATGACCGCTTCTTGCGCGTCCAGGAAGTCGCCGTCGTTGTTGCCGTCGATCGAGACGTTGAGGATTCCATCGCCTGAGAGCGTGATCTGAACCCGCCGCGTCGATTGTTCGCGGTTGGTCGCCGTCACATTATTCAGCATGTAGTTGGTTGGGTCGATCGTTGTTCCAGTGAGGTACTGGTAGCCCGTCGCTTCTCGACCCCGCACCGCAACCGTATTGGGAAGCCGTCCATCGCTACCCAGCCCCGGCGCGCCTCCATTTCGCCCTTCGCCCCCGTTGGAATAGTTGCCAAACGCATCAAACCCGACGCCTAGATAGCCCCCTGCCACCCCCGGAATACCTGTTCTTTGGGCGTAGCCTAAGGAGCCCCCAAACGCCCCAGCATTAGTTGAGTAAGGGGTGCTGCCGTCAATTAGGAAGAAGCTGATTCCGTCTGCTCCGGGAGGCAGCCCGTTTCTGGAGGTTCCGCCCCACTGAAACATATCAAAGGTAATGTTCAGACCCGCGCTGGAGCTAATGGGCTGGTTGTAGAGGACAAAGCCTGCCTGATCAAAGGTCGCGTTGGTGAGGCGCAGTACCCCTGCTCCATCAGGGTCGAGCAACTCGCCAGGGTTTCCTGGTAAGCCGCCTCCACTAGGAGGAACTTGAGGAGGGGCTGCGAACGGGAAGGGTCGAGCCGTCAAATAAGGCGCAACGGCAGAATTGCCAGCATCTCCTGCGCCCTGACCGACCCCTGATACCCAGGAGGTGGCTCCAGGGGCGACCTCGCTGCGCGTAAACGTTTCATTCACAAAAACAACGGGAGCCAAAACAGATTGAAAGTTAGCCATCGCAGTAGCAGAAAAAATAGAGGGGGATAAGATGGCTCCCACCGTTGATTCCAGTGTCCAATCACCACCCAGCTTAGCGTTGCCAGTTCGATTGGTGGAAGCCGCGATCGATGCACCCGTAAGATGGCTCAATTTCTGGATGAAAAGCTGTCCGATCGATCCGGCAGCGACTTCGCAGCCGTAGAGTAAAACTTCTGCCCGATCAGTAAAAGCACGAATCCATTGACGAATCTGGTCTGTGTACTGAGACAGAGTTGCCATGCTCAGTTGCGCCGCGCCCAGGTAAAGTGTTCCTGGAGAGCCGTGCGAGAGCAGATGAATGCTTTGGATCGATCGCCGGTTGGCAAGAGCTTCGGTAATTTGCTCAATGCCGTCCCGATCTGCCTCTAAAACGATTACGTCAGCTTCAGCCGTGAGATGGTCTGTCAGACTGCGGTAATGATGCACCGATGGGTCAACAATCAGCAGTATTTTACTGAAATTGGCAGATGTCATAGCTCGTCATCCGAAACGAAAGTTCATTAAATCAATAACTGTGAAATTATCGACTACAACTGGGTAGTTCCGCGTAGAACGCAGTAATTTCCGCAAGATTTTGCTTGGCTCTTAGTTAAATTTAAACAGTTTCTATAACGGCTATTACGAAGATCCAGTTAATAAATTCTGCTTAATTTTAATTTGTCAATGATTTGCTTTGTAAACATTGCATTGAATCATTGAGAGTTGGAGCCGAGCGAATCAAATCGATAGAATCTCAGTGAATTCTTGCATAAATGACACTGGATTAAATTTATAGCAACTTTATCTAAATAAGTAAAATCTCTGTAGTTTAAATAGCAAGTTTATGTATTGAAATCAATCGCTATCGTAATTAAAGTGCAAACAGAGCAATGAGAGCAGCTCGACGAGCTAACGCCTCGCTCCATCTTGCTTGAGCGACAATTTCTATAGAACGAACGCAAACCATAAGCGCAAAAAAACGATCGCCCTCCGGGAGAACGATCGATCTTGAATAAGAAGGGCTTATCCTAACAGAGAAGTTACATTACCTTTCTGATTGGTTCAGCCCTCATTGAATTAAGAATTCAGTCGAAACTTAATTCACACAATCTTAGTAATCGAAGTCACCGCCACCCATGCCTGCGCCTGCGGGAGCTGCTTCCTTCGGTTCGGGCTTGTCCACAACGATGCACTCGGTCGTCAACACCATTCCGGCGATCGAAGCCGCGTTTTGCAGAGCCGAGCGGGTCACTTTCGCCGGGTCAACGATGCCTGCCTCGAACATATCGACAAATTCGCCGCGAGCCGCATCATAGCCGACGTTGAAGTCCTTCTCTTTCACGCGCTCTGCGATCACCGCACCATTTTGACCTGCGTTTTCAGCGATCCGCTTCAGGGGAGCCGCCAGTGCCCGAGCCACGATCAGCGCACCCGTCAGCTCTTCACCGCTGAGGTTGCCGTTTGCCCACTCTTCCAGCGAAGGCGACAGGTGAGCCAGAGTCGTACCGCCACCGGGGACGATGCCTTCTTCAACAGCTGCCTTGGTTGCGTTAATCGCGTCTTCCAGGCGCAGCTTGCGATCCTTCATTTCAGTTTCGGTTGCTGCACCCACCTTGATGACGGCAACACCGCCAGACAGCTTCGCCAGACGCTCTTGCAGCTTCTCTTTGTCATAGGAAGACTCGGTTTCTTCCATTTGACGGCGGATTTGCTCGCAGCGAGCTTGCACTGCCTTTTCGTTGCCTTCAGCCACGATCGTGGTGGTGTCCTTGGTGATCGTGAGACGGCGAGCGCGACCCAGCATATCGATCTTGACGTTGTCGAGCTTCAGACCTGCATCTTCGGTGATCACCTGACCGCCCGTCAGCACAGCGATATCTTCCAGCATTGCCTTACGACGATCGCCAAAGCCAGGAGCCTTGACCGCAGCCACGTTCAGTACACCGCGTAGACGGTTCACCACCAGGGTTGCCAGGGCTTCTTTCTCGATGTCTTCTGCCAGAATCAGCAGCGGACGACCAGAACGAGCGACTTGCTCCAGCACGGGCACGAGGTCTTGCACCAGCGTGATTTTCTTGTCGGTGATCAGGATGAACGGCTCATCCAGCACGGCTTCCATCCGCTCGGTGTCAGTGGCGAAGTAGGGGGAGATATAGCCTTTGTCGAAGCGCATACCCTCGGTGACTTCCAGTTCGGTTGTCATGGATTTGCCTTCTTCCAGCGAAATCACGCCTTCGCGACCCACTTTCTCCATTGCTTCGGCAATCATGGAGCCGACTTCATCGTCGTTTCCGGCAGAGATTGAACCGACTTGAGCGATCGCCTTAGAATCTTCAACCTGACGAGCGTGCTCAGCAATCTTGCTCACCAGGAAGCCTGTTGCTTTGTCAATCCCGCGCTTCAGGGAGATGGCGTTTGCGCCTGCTGCAACGTTCCGCAGACCTTCTTTCACGACCGCGTGAGCCAGCACGGTTGCGGTGGTTGTACCATCCCCTGCGGCATCGTTGGTTCTAGAAGCTGCCTGACGAATCAGCGAAACGCCCGTGTTCTCAACGTGATCTTCCAGTTCGATTTCTTTAGCGATCGTCACCCCGTCATTGACGATCTGCGGTGCGCCAAACTTCTTCTCCAGCACCACGTTCCGACCTTTGGGACCGAGGGTGACTGCAACTGCTTCAGCCAGGATGTCCATGCCTTTTTCCAAGGCACGACGAGCATTTTCGTTGTAAATGATGCGCTTAGCCATAGTTAAACCAACTTAAGTCCAGTAAATACAAATCAGCAAATTCAGAAAACAGTGGAGCGTAATCGTTCAGAAACTAGGAAACGATCGCCAGAATGTCTTTTTCAGACAAAAGTACATACTCTTCGGTGCCGAGTTTGATGTCGGTTCCGGCGTACTTGGAGTACAGCACTTTGTCACCAACTTTGACTTCCGGCTCTTGGCGGTTGCCATCTTCGCCGCGCTTTCCAGGACCCACAGCGGCAATTTCACCCACCTGGGGCTTTTCTTTTGCCGTATCGGGCAGATAAATTCCACCAGCGGTCTTCTCTTCAGATGCGCTGACCTTCACAAACACACGATCGCCCAATGGCTTGACGGTACTAACGCTCAGAGATACTGCTGCCATATCAAGAATTCTCCAAATATCAGAGTAGGTGTGTAGCATTGCTCAGCAGAAATCCGGTTCCTTGGCAGAACCAGTGCATAGCTTGGAAAATAAACAGCCTTGCAATCTGCTTCAGTTTGTCAAGTAATTTCTTGAGCGAGAGTTTAAGGTTTAGCACTCTCAACCCCTGAGTGCTAATTTAGCGGAACGAGACAGACAATTGCAACCGATTGACACCCCCCTTTTGGAGTACGGGTTCCCGAACTGGGGTAGGATGCGCGCTGTAAAGTAGCCCTTTTGGCGCATTGAGCGCGGTTGAATCTAAAGCCCAAATCTAAAACCAGCATTGTTTCAGCCCTGCGAGTTTTATCGCTGGCATGGGCATTCTACTTAAAGTAATTGTTCAAGTAATTCTTCAGACAGCCTAATTGCCTATTTCTAAAACTAAATTCAGCAAGATTTCCGTTTCATGCATCAGTATTTATCAAAAAAATTGCTGCTGCTTGCAAGATAACTATCCAGCTATGGGTATATTTCCCCTAGATTTCTGAGGATGGTCTGTCTCTACCCGCCTTCCAGTTTCGGTATTTAAGCAACTTCTAAAAGATTTACAAAGTTAATTTCTCAAACGTTACAAGTTTCGCTTTTTGCTGCTTCCACTTCTGACCGCATTTACCCATGACTGAAATTCGATCGACGCTCATTGTTGTTGACCCCGCCGTTGCAGACTATCAAACCCTGCTGCAAGGAATTGGGTCAGATGCAGAGGTTGTTTTGCTCGATCCGTCCCAGGATGGCATTGCTCAAATTACGCAGCTTTTAGCGGCGCGGCGCGATCTGCTCAGCCTACAAATTGTGTCTCACGGCAGCGAGGGTGCGGTGCAATTGGGTTCGGCACAGCTCAGTGGGTCAACGCTCGGTCAATATGCGCTCCTGCTTCGGCAATGGTCAGCTTCTTTTCGTCCGGGTGCGGATCTGCTGCTATGGGGCTGTGATGTAGCGGCGGGAACCGTGGGGCGATCGTTCCTAACCGAGTTAAGCCAGCTTACCGGGATAGATATTGCCGCCTCAACTAATGTGACAGGCAGTGCAGCGCTGGGCGGAAACTGGACGCTAGAAGCCACAACCGGAGAAGTTACGACGCCGATCGCCTTCTCACCCCAGGCACTCGAAGCCTACAGCCAGAAGCTCGCAACCTTCAATGTGGGCAGCTACGACGATCTGATGGATGCGATCGATGATGCAAATAGCACCGCAGGCGATGATATCATCAATATCACGAACGACTTTGATATCATCGGTGCTTTGCCAAATATCAAATCGAACATTCGCATCCTGGGTAACAACAAAACCCTCAACGGTCAAGACCATCGTATTTTTACCGTTGAGAGCGGGACAGTTCTGATTGAAAACCTGACGCTTGATGGCGGCACTGCAAAAGGAGCAGATGCAACCCTGCCCGGACAAACCGGAGGACTAGGAGAGGGCGGCGGACTCTTGATCATCGGTGGCAACGTTACGCTGGTTCGCGTCGGGTTTCAAAACAACAGCGCAATCGGCGGCACGGGTGGCAATGCTCCCGGTGAAACGGGCGGAAAAGGAGGAGATGCGCGAGGCGGAGCCATTTCGATTCAGGGTGGTTCACTGCGCTTAGCTAGTGTGACATTTAATGGCAACGCAGTTTCGGGCGGAAGCGGCGGCACGGGCGCAACTGTAGGAGCTTCTGGGACTGGAGCTGCTAGGGCACTGTTTGTTAACAACGGTGTAACAGTAATTACAGAGGGCGATCCGGCTTACAACGGCGATACGGTTGTCGGGTCTGTGGTGAAAGTGAATGTGCCTAGGGCGACGATCGCCCGGTCTGCTGCTCCGCTTACGGCTGCCAATGTAGTGGACTACACCGTGACCTTTGACAGTGACGGCCCGATCACGGGGGTAGATGCGACCGATTTTGAGCTGACTCCTGGCTCGATCAGCGATGCGGCGATCGTGCCAAATATCACCGGGTCAGGCAAAACCTACACAGTTTCGATCGAAACAGGAACCAGCCTCACCGGAACCATTGGGTTGCGGCTGCGCGATAACGACTCGATTACCAGCACAATTTCCACTAATAGAGGAAATATTGTTGTTCCATTGGGTGGCACGGGAATCAACAACGGCAACACATCCGGCGCAGCCTACCAGATCGATCGCACCCCTCCAGGCGTTTTGTCGATTAATCGGCTCGATGCTCAAAACCTAACTGCGGCAGACCAGATTGCCTATCGCGTGGTGTTTTCCACAGGCGTGAGCGGGGTGACGATCGATGATTTTCAGCCTGCTGCCGTGGGCATTACCGGAGCAACCATTACAGGCATTACCCCGATCAGCGCAGACACTTATAACGTCACCCTAAATACAGGAACCGGAAACGGCACGCTGGGCTTAAACCTGATTGACAATGACTCGATTCAGAATAATCTGAACGTGAAGCTAGGTGGCACAGGAGCCAATAACGGCAATTTCACTAATAGCCAAACCTACTCGATCGACAAAACGCCGCCCCTGGCTTCAGGAATTACCGTAGAAACCCCCAACCCCACCAATGCCGATCGCGTTGATTTCACAGTCAACTTTACTCAACCCGTCACCGGGGTCGATAAGGGTGATTTTGTCCTGGCGACGACCGGAGGCGTGAGCAATGCTCAGATTACAGACCTGGTGGAACTCAATCCGGTAACCTATCGCGTTACGGTCAACACGGGCAGCGGCGATGGCAGCCTGGGGCTAAACCTGAAAGACGACGACTCGATTCGTAACGGGCTAGGAGTGGCATTGGGCACTGCCGGAAACGATAACGGCAACTTCACCGGACAGGTCTACACCTTGATCAAGAGTGCGCCGATCGTTTCATCAATTACGCCGATTAACCCCAGCCCCACCGCAGCCGCCACTGTCAATTACGCCGTTTCATTTACCCAGGATGTGCAGGGTGTTGATCAGCGTAGTTTTGCCCTTCAGGGAATTCCTGATGCTCAGATTACGGGGGTGAACGGCAGCGGCAAGAGCTACACGGTCAGCGTGAATACGGGCAGCAGCAGCGGCAATTTGCAGCTTAATTTGATCGACACCGACCTGATCCGCAATAACATCGACGTACCGCTGGGTGGAGCAGGGGCAGGAAACGGAAATTTCCTCGGCGGTTCCTATAGTGTGAACAAAACGCCTCCCCGCGTTGCCTCGATCACTCGTCTGGAAAGCAATCCGCTGAACGCTACCAGCGTCAACTTTGCGGTCATTTTCAACGATGCGGTTTCGAGAGTGGATGCCACTGACTTTAGCCTTGCTACTACAGGCGTGACTGGAGCCAGCATTGCGTCGGTCACGCGAGTTAACGACAGCTTCTACACGGTTGCGGTGAATGCGGGCAACAGCGACGGCACGATCGGCTTAAACCTGATCGACAATGACTCGATTATCAACACGCTGGGAGTCAACCTGGGTGCGGCAGGAATCGGAAACGGCAATTTCACCGGAGAAGTTTACACGATCGATCGCACGGCTCCTGTTCCAACCATTGTGCCCGTCACCCCCCAAACCCGCCGCGAACAGGTCAACGCTATTACGCTGCAATTTAATGAAGCGGTCGCTGGGCTGGACATCAACGATTTGCGGCTCACCAAAGACGGCAATCCGGTGAATCTCTCTAGAGCCACACTGAATAGTGCAGACGGCATCACCTGGACCTTAGGCAACCTGCGAAAGCTAACCAACGGGCAGGGCGACTATCGGCTCAGCCTCACCGCAGGCGATACGGGTATCAGCGATCGGGCAGGCAATCCGCTGCAGGCAAACGTGGCAGAGCGGTGGACGAATCTGGTGACAGTCAAGATTTGTGATCCGGGCATCACGCGGCGCGGCACCAAAGATGCAGACCTTCTGGAAGGCACAGAAAACAGCGACATTCTGAGCGGACGGGGCGGCAACGATACGCTGGTCGGCTTAGACTGTGACGATCGCCTTGACGGGGGCAAAGATAACGATCGCCTCGACGGGGGCTTGGACGACGATGTGCTGCTTGGCGGTTCGGGCAATGACGTTCTGATTGGCGGCAACGGTCAGGATACACTTTCTGGCGGCTCAGGAGCCGATCGTATTATCTTCGCGGGTAGCAGTCCCGCCGCAGCCCTGACCACCTCGCTGGCAAATGCTCCCGATCGGGTGCGGAAGTTTAATGCTGAGAAAGGCGATCGCTTTGAGCTGGACTTTGACAATAATCTGCGATCGAGCGATCGTCTCAGAGGGCTATTTAACGCCGGACGAGTCAGAGGAAAAACCCTGGAGCAAGCCAGCCGCAACGCCTATAAAGACAAGAATCAACGCAGCCAGGGTCAAAAGCTCAATGGAAATGAGGCGGTCTTTTTTAACTGGCGCGGCAATACCTATCTGTCGGTCAATGATACGGTCAAGGGCTACAGTGCAAACCGCGACTTGGTCATCGATGTGACAGGCATCCGGTTCAATCCCGGAAACAGCGGAGCAGGTGTGTTAACGACGGTAGATTATTTTGCCTAACCGTTACAAAATCTTCTCCAGTCCATACACCAACTGCTTAAGCTGAATTACCTTGCGGATTGACAGCAGCACACCCGGCATATAGCAAGCCCGATCGCTCGTATCATGCCGGAGCGTATAAATTTGCCCTGGTGCACCAAAAATCACTTCCTGGTGAGCGATTAGTCCTGGCAGGCGAACGCTGTGAATCCTGATGCCGGACTCGGTTTCTGATCCTCTTGCTCCAGGGAGCTTTTCGGTTTCCTGAACGCTGGGTGGGTTAAAGGGCTTACCAAATTCTTCTAAAAGCTGAGCCGTCTGAATCGCGGTTCCACTGGGCGCATCGGCTTTTTGGTTGTGGTGCAGCTCAATAATTTCAACGTGGTCGAAATACTGCGATGCCTGAATTGCCGCCTGCTGAAGCAGCACCACCCCGATCGAAAAATTCGGAATAATCAAACAGCCTGTACTGGCTTTATCGGCAAACTCGCTCAGTTCTTCAATCTGCTCCTCGCTCAGCCCGGTTGTGCCAATTACCGGACGCACCCCGTAAGCGACCGCTGCCCGCACGTTGTCATACACCGAATCGGGGTGGGTAAAGTCCACCATCACCGCAAGCTGCTTTTCCTGTGCTGCCATTGCCAGCGTTGCTTCCAGATCATTCAGCACCGGAATTTCTAGCGCACCACAGCCGACAATTTCGCCAATATCCTCCCCCTGAATTTCTGGATTGCGATCGATCGCGCCCACCAGCGTCATATCATTCGCTCCGGCGATCGCTTTCACCACTTCCCGCCCCATCTTGCCTGCTGCACCATTCACCACTACCGGAATTGGATCTGCCATAAGTTCCCCGCGATTCAACACAGGCAATTTTAAAGCAACGCAGACGACAGGGGGGACAAAGCAGCAGGAAATTAAATCCCGCTCAGATTCTGCTAAATAAAAAATTCAACCTGGGGCTTCGGCGGAATATACTCTCGCCGCTCCAACTCTTCTAAAACTTTCGCAATGCTCTCTTCCGGCGTTTCCCGATCGGTATAGCAAACGATATCAGGATTGGTCGGCTCCTCATAGGGATCGTCTATTCCGGTAAAGGCTAGCAGTTCGCCTGCCCGCGCCATTGCGTATAGCCCTTTAGCATCCCTCAATTCGCAAACTTCGATCGGCGCATTGACATAAACTTCGATGAAATCTTCGATCGATTGCCGCATTTCTTCACGGGCATCGCGATAGGGACTGATGGTTGCTACGATCGCAATCACCCCGTTCCGGCTGAGCAGATTTGCCACAAAGCCAATCCGCCGCATATTCGTGGTGCGGTCTTCGCGGCTGTAGCCCAATCCTTTGGAAAGATTGGTTCTGACGATATCACCATCCAGAACTTCGACCGGGCAGGCACGACGCTTTAGCTCACGCTCTAACCCCTTTGACAGGGTTGTTTTACCTGCTGCGCTGAGTCCAGTCAACCACAGAACCAATCCTTTCCGTTCCATAGGTTCTTCCCCTTGCGACTTCATCCAAATTGAATCCCGATCGAGCGTTTGTGGTCTGCGAAGTCAGTTATCAAATACAAGATTTTCCCTGATATTTCCCTCGAATCTGGGAATCAGACTAGTTCTAATTTAGACGCTGCAAGGATGCGATGTCCAATCAGCCGTTTTAGCCAGCCAATCACACCTCCTTTTGGAGTGCGCTGCTCTTGCTCTGTTCCTGAATCAATATCTGGATTCATTTCGGGAGCGATCGCGATCGATCGAGCATTCGTGGATTGAGCAAGGTCAATTTCATGACGAGTATTTGCACGTTCGGCGACTCCAAAAGTCGCGCCATAGGTCAGTAGGATTGAGGGTCTCTAGGGGGAAGGGCTTTAGAGGGAAGATCTGCGTCGCATTGCAAACAGCAGACCCAACCCAGACGGCTGCGATCGCTGCATTCGCCGAGCAGGACTGGTGAATTGTTCCAGCCCCAGCAGCACACCATTCACTGACCAAGCCAGGGCTGCCACCGCGATCGACCCTGCCCAGATTTTGTCGTAGCGTCCGGTTTGAGCGATGCCTTCAAATAAAAGCGTTCCTAGTCCGCCTGCCCCAAACTTCGCGCCGATTGTTGCAATGGCAATCACCACGATCGCCGCCAACCGTACCCCGGCAAGAAACATGGGCAGCACCAGCGGAACCTGCACGCGCCACCATCGCTGCCAGGCATTCATTCCCATTGCCCGCGCCGCCTCCATCACCTGTGGCGGAATTGCCTGAAGCCCAATCGTGAGACTTCGCACCAGAATTACCTGACTATAGATCACCATTGCCGCAATCACCGATCGCGCATTCAGTCCTAAAAACGGAACCAGCAAAATGATCAGAGCCAGACTGGGAATCGTGTAGAGCAGCCCTAACCCACCTAGAACCGGAACCCTAAGCCAGGGCAGTCGCGTGATCAGCAGCACGATCGGCACTGCAACCAGGATTGCCAGAATTAGCGTTACACCCGTCATCGCCAGATGCTCCAGCAGCAAATTCCAAACGATCGACGGGTTTTTGAGGATATAGGTCATGGTCCATATAGAATTGATCGGCTGAGAGGCGGTTCGGAGAACGATCGCACCTTGTTCAAACCTCCTCTCATGTTAAAGGCTTGAGATACTCCTGAATTAGATCCAGCCTTGTGCAGGCGATTGAAGTATAAAAAATGGAGTGCAGGGGCAGAACTCTGTACGGCGAGAAAGCCCCCCCACCCCCGTACCTTACATAAATGAAAAACGCTGTAGGTTAAGTTGAGATAGGTGAATAGCGATAGGTTGATGATTTGCGATCGCTCTAGTCCACCTTGGTAAACGTCCATTCCAAGATGTCGATTGGAGCGGACTGAAGGACTTGCACTAATTCCTGATTGTTCTTAAATTGAAGCTGTTTCACATGGCAAGCTTCCACATTCACCGTGAATTCGTCTTCTTCAAAACACCAGGGTTCGACCGTTAGTTTGCCGTCTTTGAGCTGACGCACATCATAGCGAATGTCATCGATGCCACTTGTAATTTCCAGGGCGCGTCCCATATCAGGAATTTTTTGCTGTACCAGAATCAGGGAGAGCCGATCGCACCAGCGCATAAACTGATAGGCCCGTTCTGCTTCGTCTTTGCTGATGCCCAATTCTTTTTGATAGCGAGTTTGCAGTTCGATTTGCTCGTTCAAAAACTCATCCCATTCGGGAGAAGCTCCCCACTGAGTCTGACTTAGAAAGGTCAGGTGTTTTGAAGTTAGCAGCGTCACGAAGCGTCCTCGATAGCGGGCACTGGTGATTTGACCCCGCATACTGGCGATCGACTCTTTATCCGGGATGTGAGCCAGCGTGAAGTCCAGCGGTGCGCCTGCGGGGGTGAGTTCGTTGCCGTCCCATTCTTTCTCCAGATCGTCGTGGTGAGAAATTGCGGCGATCGTTTCATAGAGTCGAATCGGGGCATTCGATCGCTCCCAGTGTCCGGCAAGTTGGGCGGCTAAAAGGGCATGGGCACGGTGGTAGATAATTTGCCAGCCGTCTTCTACTAAGTTGGAAATCATTGCAATCTCTCGAAATTGAACTACTGACTTCATTGAAATTGAATAAGCTCATACAAAAGGGCATAGCCGTGCCATGCCCTTCGGTTTCAGGTTAGTCCTGAATGTTTAGCTTGCTGCGATCGAACCGCCAATTGCCGCCGTTACTGCGGACACGACCGCGGTAAAGAATAGCCACCAAGCAGCCGTTGCCGCTGCTTTGCGAGTTTCGTCAAGCTGACGCTGCGCCTGATATTTAACGGTTTCAACACGACGCTGCGCTTCCATTTGTACCCGCTCTGCCCGTTGCAGAACACCCACCCGTGCCGATTCGATTTGATCCACAATGCGGTGGGCGTACTCGTTGGGAATGTCGGCGCGTGACCCCAGGATTGCCATCATCGTGCCGCGATCGAAATGGCTTAGACGATCGCGAAGGGCGTCAAAGCCAGCCTGCGGATCGTCAAACAGTTGCAGCACGTCGCGCTTGATGCCTTCGTAGTTGAGTTCGGGGCGATCGAGCGAGTTGAGGTAGCTGCGAATCCGATCGAGGATGTTGTCGATCACCGACTGAATGCGGTACTGCACCTGTCGAATCTGATCGAGGAACTGCATTAGGGTCGAGTTGACCTGATCAACAATTCGCTCGGCTTCTTCACGGGAGATGTCTTGACGTTGAGACATCAGCGCAATCAGCGTCGATCGATCAAAGCGAGACAGGCGATCGCCCAACTGGTACATTCCGGCTCTCGGATCGTTCAGCAGGGTTTGCAGATCGCGCTTGATGCCTTCAGGATTCAGCTCTTCCTTGTTGGTATTCCGCAGGTAGTCTTCCAGCATCGACTCAAAGCCCATTACCTGCTGCTGCGTTCTCAGCGCGAGACGGCGGGGGCTGCGGCGAATCTGGGCGATCGAGTTTTGCACCTGATCGATAGTCCGGTTCACCTGATCGGAGCTGAGATCCTGACGCTGACTGAGCAACTGCACCAGCGTATCGCGATCGATGCTGGCAAGTCTGCGGCGTAGGGCGAGCGATCCTTCCTTCGGATCGTTCAGCAGAGTTTGCAGATCGCGCTGAATCCCTTCGGGATTGAGGGCTTCTTTGTTGGTGTTCCGCAGATATTGAGCCAGGGTTTCGATCGTTTGATTGGTGCGATCTTTCACCGTATCCACTGCGGTTTGCGGTGCGTGAACGACCGAATTCCAATTGGACTCAACCTGACCCACAATCCGATTGGCTTCGTCGTCGGTCAAATCTTGACGCTGGCGCAAAAGCTGTACGACGGTATCGCGATCGAAGTGACCTAACCGATTCCGCAAGGAAGAAATGCCCGTCTGCGGGTCGTTCAGCAGAAGCTGCAAATCGCGCTGAATCCCTTCAGGGCTAAGTTCGGCTTTGCCTGTGCTGCTGAGATAGTTCGCAAAGCGATCGCGCAGCGTGGTGAGTCGCTCTTTTGCCTGCTGATCGAGCGATCGAGATTCTTCTAACGCCTGATTGCGAGTGGCTTCCAGCGCGTTTAGAATCGTTTCTGTTTCCTCGGGCGTGAGATCCTGACGCTGCATCAGCATTTGGCGCAGGGCATCACGGCTAAAGGGAGCCAGACGCACTGAAGTGGTTTCGTACTCTGCTTCCGCATTGTGCAGAATCGCATAGAACGCGGGCAGAGTGCTGTTTGAGAACAACTGCTCCTTGGGCGTCAGCGTGAGATAAATTTCGATCCGCTGCTGCAAATCAGTCGTCACCTCGCGCTCTTTTTCGGCTCTAGCCGTGGTAATCACTTCCTGCCGAATGCGCTCAAGCTGGTCAGCGATTTCTTCAACCCGAGACGGCGTAAACACACCCCGCGACGAAAGTAGCTGCACAAACAGGGCACGATTCAGACGCGAAACCTGATCGATCACAGCGTCGGGGTCGGCTGCCGGATCATACAGCACTTCGCGGAATTCGCGATCGAGCCGTTCGGGAGTCATCTGCCAGGAATAGGTATTCAGCAGATAGTGTTCCACATCGGTGCGAATCGGAGATGGCTGATTGTCGCCTTTCACCTGCGACACCGCTTTGCTAGTTTGCTCCGAAACGGTTCCTGAAGCAGATTTAAGGCGATCGACAATTTGGCTCACGTTAATGTCAGACAGATCGGTGCGCCCCATCACCAGGCCAATCAGCGTATTCAGACCTGTCATTGCGGTCTGCTGCATCATGCCCTGGCTTGCACCCGCATTGCTACCTGTGCTTGCAGTACCGGCTGTACTGGCTGCATTGTTTGCGGCATCCGCTGCGCTACTTGCTGCACTACTCGCGGCATTCACCGCATTTGTAACATTGGCTGCCAAGGTCGTATTGTTGGTTTGCGCCTGACGCAGTTCATCCGCAAGGCGATCGATCTTGCGGTTCAGTTCGTCGATTTGAAGCTGTCCGGGCTGCGTGCTTTGCAGATAGCTGGTCAGTTCAGACATTTGATCGCGCCGCTGACGTTTGCCCAGCGTTTGCCGCCAAGTCCCTTCCAGTAAATCCGCAAATCGATTCACTTCCTGCGGTGAGAAGTCGGTGCGACGGCTGACCAGATCCACAAATGTTTGGCGATCGATCTGGCTCAGGCGGTTGTTGTCTGCCAACGCCTGAACTTCTGGATCATCCAGCAAACTTTCAAAATCACGTCGTACCTTAGTCAGGTCGTAATTAGGCAGGTTGAGTCGGTGCACGTAGTCTTCGATCGACTGGCGGATCTGCGAAGGGTCGATCGCACTGCCAATCTCATTGCGAACGGCTGATGCCACTGCTTCTGCGGTCGAAACTGCCTGCCGCTTTGCCATTTGTCCGCCGATCGCTGCCGTTGCCGTGTTGAAAACTGACTGGAAACCGGAAGTGGCTGCCTGCACGACCGAACCCACCATCGAGCCAACGGTCGTCGAGCTAAACCAGACCAGCAGCGAAAAGTAAGCCGCCCAGATCACCAAACCGACGATCGCCCCCAGCCCAGAGCTGGTCAGCAGACTGAGCTGCACTGCCAGATAACAGGCAATAAACAGAGCTAAACTTACGCTGATCAGCGTCCAGAGACCGACGCCAAACCCGATCTTGCGAATTGTGGAGCCAACGCCAGAATCATGGTCATCATCGTGATGGCTCGATCGACTCGATTGATGATCAGGATCGGTTGAGCGACCCAAAATTGAAATGCCTGCTGCGACCGAAAGGTTGGTTAGCACCAGCTGAATCGCAAATGCCAGCAGGATTCCAGAAATCAAAGCAACGAAAAACTGCGGTCCTGAAAACAGAACCGAGGTTTGTTCGGGGCGAGCCAGGTTTGGATCGACGGGAACTTGTGCAATCCAGGACAGCCTTCCCCAAGACTCCATAACTGTGAACGAATGAACCATGTCCGTTTCCTTCTAATACAAAACAAATTCACGCAAAGAGCTTGCGCGAGGCTGACGATGCGGAGCAGTTCCACGTGAGGGCGATCGCAGCACAGCAAAAATGAATATTCCTAATAGAGTAAGAATCTCTTTGATTGGGGAAATTTTCATCTCCCCCAGGTGAGAAAGACCCGCCTACTCAAGCCTGGATTGTAAGCACGATCACCAGTAGACGGGCAAATGCTGAACCGATCGAAGTAGGGAAATGCAAAGCAATAACGACAAATTGTGCTAATCGAAATAATTAACAAAAAAATAGCAATAGATTCGATGAAACCCGTTTTTTACCGGATTATGACGATCGAAATCTATTGCTGATTTGTTAGGAGAGAGTCTAGGGTAGGGGAAATCAAACCGGCTGTGATTATGCTTCTTCCCAGAGTTTGCGAACTACGCCTGGCAGAGCTTCAGCCACTTCCTGAATTCGTTCTGGCGATAGCTCGTCCTTGGTAGCTGAGAAGACCGCTTTAACGACCGTTTCTCGATCGGTGGTCGGCGGTAAGCCTCCCTCATTTGCCACACGGAACAAGAAGCGATCGTCGTCGATCTTCAACAAAAATCCGGCGTTGTCATGCAGCGGCGGACGAAAACGACTGACAAAGGCAACCAGCGGATTGGTGTCATGCCATAAATCGCTAATTTCCATTTTCAGAGCCTTGTTGTCGGTTGGCAGAACCTCTTCGTGCAGTTCAGATTCAACGCGATCGGCAGCTTCTTTGGTCAACAGATCGCGCATGACGCGGAAGACCACTTCGGTCAGGTCGCGGGCATCGAACAAATCTGGCAGACTGCCTTTAACCATCACCTTTTCCAGGAACGGCTTATCCTTATCGAGGATCGGCACGCTCGGACCTTTCTCGATCGCTTTGGGCGGTTTTGCCTTCATTTCTTCCAGCATTTTGCGTCCCTTCTGGGTCAGCTCTGCCTTCTCAAATTCGATCAGGTGAGGCAAAGGACCATCGGACGAACCGAAGGTACCCGCAATCCGAAAGTCAAATTCCTTCGGGTTCACGGCATCCGGCACGTCTTCCTGATTGCCGTAGGCATTGCCGCTAAACTCAGCGTTGATATACTGCTCTTGGTTCAGGAAATCTAAATGTCCGAGAAGCTCAACCGGAGTCACTTCCATTCCGGCCAAATCCGTTTCAGTAATCTTTACTGGATCTGGACCCGGGCCTTGATCGCTTTCATCGATCTTTTGCAGCAGCACATAAACCAAGTCATCACGAATAAAAATCGGCATTATCTTCTCCTGTGTGCTTCTCGCTTTGAAAATCTAAACAATTTTGATTGCAAAATTAATGGTTGTAAACCCAGCCTAAGGCTTAAAAATCTATCCTCGTTCTATTCTCGTTTTAATGACCTTTTGTCGTTTCTGGCTTCGCCTGTGTTCCTCTCCCAAATCGCTGCTTTTTCACCAGATCGATCGTCTCAGGAACTTTATCTGGAAGCCCACGCAGATTCTTTAATCCCGTGTCTCCGATATTGCGTTTCGCCTTATCGCCCAGGTCTTCTGCTTTGCGCTGAATCCGCTTTAGGACTTGCGGGCTAATTGTATCCACCTCATTCGGTTGCGCCTGAATAATGCGAAGTCGCTTTTCAGGGGCATTTGGCGCATCCGATGCAGCTTGCGCCTGAACGGTGCTCTGCAGAACAAATGCTGGAGTCAAGAGCAAAGCAACCGTCATCAAACCGATCGCTAGTGTTCGGCTGATTGTGCGGAGCAGTTGCATCTGACGCAGCCAACGCATCAATTGACGCATATTCAATTCTCCAAGTATTCAGTTCGGTCAGTAAGGTTTAAACAATGAATCGATCGCTATTAATTAACAATTCGACTCAATCATGCAACTCAATGATGCAACGGCGTTCCCAAATCTTTGTATAAGATCGCACTGTTAATTTTCTTTGGCATCATTCAAAAGATGGAAGTAGAGATGGGTCAGCAGACAGAAAAATTGCTCCCTCTTCAGCTAGATTTCGATAGAACTTCCTGTCAATTGCAGCCCTATCGGTTCTCGACCTGCCCCATTAAACTTGTCCCACTGCCTTTAAACAGCGGTTGTAAGTTCAAGAGGTTTAGGTTTAAGAGAGTGGTTTTTAGACATCAGTGATGAGGGTAGGCTTAAAACCTATCCATGCAACGTCTACCGTTTCGTTGGAGGCAATAGAGATGGTTAGGATCTAAAAATTGCGGCGATCGTGCCAAAATCACTCTGCGTCGAGGGCGATGCAGAATGAGAGGAAGAAAACATCCCAGGATGCAGCACGTACACGGTGCCCCCATACAGCAGGGTTTGCTCGATTGCAAGCTGAGTCAAGTCAATATCCCCTGCTTCAGCCCGCCAATGCACATCTACTTCCCAGGTGTAGGGATTAAACCTGCCCCACTTTTGATAGTTCGATGCGATGAATAGGGTTTTGACTCTGCGATCGACTGCTCTAGTAATGATTTCCCCAAGATGATTTGAGGCAGAGCCAACCTGAGCTGCCTGCCGATATTGACGTAATGCCTGCTCACGCTCACTGCTCACCAGCTCTTGAACCCGATTCCAGGCTTGTTGGTGCAATTCTTCCAGCTTCATCGTATCCAGGTTGCCAGCAATTTGTGTATTTAGCATGGTTGGGGCTGTGTTGATTGTGCGATAAGTGGACAAAAGTTGAGGCATTCCCGCCAGAAGGAGCGGCGCATTTTGCGGTTCTAAAAAGCGATCGAGCTGTTCTGCTAACTCTTGACAGTCGTCGTGCATTTGCTGCTTCAGAAAAGCTTCCTGTTCCAAAAAATCATCACGAAAATCATCGTAGATCAATGGGCGACCTACTGCACGGGAACCAATCAGGCGTTTCGATCGAGCCGCTCGAATTGAGGGTTCAAAGCGATGGAGTTCAATTGCGTCGACCAGCGGCTCTGGTAGTTCCTCTGAACTGACAATGCGAATTCCCTGACGAGAACCTTGCAGCAGTCGCACCCGACTCTGCCCAAATGCCAGCACATAGAACAGTTCTCCCTGGGTTAATAAGGGCATCAGCGGCTTCAAATCAAAACATTGCCCAACGCTCGCGGTTTCGATAAAACACCCTGGCAGTTGATAACAGCGTAAAAACCGAGGCTTGTAGAAAATCACCACACTTTCGGCAGTCAGCGTATTGATCACCTGCTGTTCCAGGGTTTGCATCGTGTCCCGAAAGTCAGTCGCGACTCTGGCTGCGAAATCAGGATCATTTGCCCGATCGCCTGCTTGATTAAGCTGTTGCTGAACGAGATGAATTGCCTGTTGAAATTGCTTCTGAGCCGCTCCAGATTTCCTGTGAATGCAAGCAGATAAATAGATTGAAACGCAAGGCAGCTCCGAAGGGGCTAAAAGTTCTGGTAATTCAACCCTGGAGAACAAACCCATCGCTAGCAAACCTCCGGTTTCGAAAAAGCTATTCCGAAAAAGCTGTGCAGTAGAGCTGCCAAACATAGAGATCGGGGAGGAGACCTCTCCCATCGCTCAAATTCTGTTGGTTCTACAATCTCAGATTTAGAAGATTCTCTACATCCGCCATGAGGTAACTTTCGCAACAGCCTGCCCTACCTCAGAAGATTTGCGCTCATGGCTTGATCACTATCAAAAGACAGAGGATCAATGCTCTACTAACCCTCTAATTTATGGTTAATTTGCAAACAAAGTCCTGCTTTCAGTCACCGCTTTCCTACCCTGCCGCAGCGCTTCAAATAAGTTCACAATATGTTCATGCTGAACTGAATATAACTTTGGCTAGAGGAAGTTACGCCAGCGTCTCAAGTAATGTGAGTAGCGTCTCAAGCCTTTTATAAAATTGCGAAAGCACGGAGTACTTTTGTGAAGCAAGTTGTTTCCTGGCTTAAACAGCTACGGATTGCCCGTCTCGCTATTGTTCTGGTCGCTGGATTTACGCTGTTGCTCACCTCCTGCAACAGTGGAAACATTCAAGGAGCACGCCCGGAAGTTCCCCCCGTGCAGATGGGAGGACAAAACAATCCCTACAAGGGAGGCGGTGACGGCTATACCGATTACAAGATGTCTACCGATCCGAAAGTGAGCGGCGAACACGGAAATCGTAATACAAAACCGATGATGCGTTCTTCGCTAATCGGTAATGGAGAATTGATTGCAAGCAGTGACGTAAAAAGTAATTCAGCACAGGATATTCTCTATCCCGGTGATGACGCTGAAAGAAGCAAAAATCCTGATGTAGGTCCAGTCGGACAGGATTATCGCGAGAAGATAATCAAGAATACGGAAACTGCAACCCCTGAGAAACAGCCGATTATCCAACGCTCAAATCCTAACGAAAAAATTCTAGAAAAGATTGGCGATCAATTCCAGCAATCAACTGATTTCATCAAAGATGCGCTCGAAGGTCAAGCGGAAGGTCAATCGAAATAATCCTGAATCCCATTTGATCGGCTTAAAATATAACGGAGTGTAAATATGAAGGATTTACTGTTCGATCGTTTTTCAAATCTTGTTGCTGCTGTGAAGCGGTTTCCGTTCGCCCGTATCGCTGTAGTTCTGGTTGCAGGGGTGCTGATGCTAGTTAGCACGGCTTGCGGCAATGCGGCTCCGCCTGTGTCGTCAAATAGCAGTCCGGCAAGCCCGATGTCGTCTAATCCGCCCACGCCAAGATCTTCGGGCGAAGGCTCTTACCATGCTAAGACAGGAGCCAATCAGCCCACTGAGTTGTATGACCCGATCCAGGAGCCTGAGGGCGGCATGAATGTGTACAGCGACACCGACCCTCGCTATCAGCGCAAAAACCTCGGTGCCCAGATCGAACGACGGGTGGATAAAGCCGAGAAAAATCTCGATAAATCGATCGAGAGCGTTGGAGACTACGTGGATAACTATACGAGCGGTGCACCGTTGGGTGAACGAGTTCGCAACATTACTGACAGCGTTGGCGAGTCTGCTGAAGATCTAACCGATCGCGTCAAAGGCGGAACCGATCGCGGCACTCAGAATGTGAAAGTGAACACCAAGCGTGCAGAAAGCAATGCCAGCGAAGCCGTGAAGGGAGTTGCTGAAGACACAAAGAGCAATGCTCGTGACTTGACCCGCAAAGCAGAACGCGCCCTGGACTAAGTTCGGGAATTGGTTCTGGACTAACTTTTGGACTAAGTTCTGGACTAATCTGCTTAAACAAAGTCAATCGCCTAGTCCCTTTCCTGTTCAAGGTCAAATCAGTTTAAAACTTGAGGCTCAGAAGCCCGACGATCGAAGTGATTTACATCATTAGTAAATGGCTTAAGCGATCGGGTTCTGGGCTTAAAATTTGCAAAAAAATAACTTGCGGTGAGGCATTGACTGCTAGAAATCCTGCCAATGTTGGAGGGTTGCTTCAGATCAGATGCCTTTTGCGAGCGAACTTGTAACAAAGGATACTCGTCTCGTGAACGCTTGCTGGGACTTCACTGGTATCTGCTGGAACTCATTTCTGGAAAGGAGCGAAAACATCACGTATCCATAAGGGAATAATTGGCTTATATCTCTGCCCACGATCTCCAATGAGTCAAAAGCCGAAGAAGACTGTTCTGCTGGTTGATTACGAAAATGTTCAGAACATAGATTTGTCTGTTATTCAAGATCAGGACATTGACATCAAAATATTTGTGGGGCAGGTTCAAAGTAAGATTCCGATCGAACTAGTTCAAGCGACTCAGCAATTAGGGCAGAGAGTTGAATGGATCAAAATCGATGGAGCAGGCAGTAACGCACTAGATTTTTACATTGCTTTCTATCTTGGCAAATTGAGCAAGGAGATTAAAGGTATATCGTTTCTCGTTCTGTCTAAGGACAAGGGATTTGATCCATTAATCAAGTACATCAATAAAAACAAGATTAAGTGCCAAAGAATAGAAAGTCTGGCTCAAATTTCTAAAGAGAAGGCTAAAGCAAAAGAAACCGTAATTGCTCAAGATACAGATTCTATAACCAGGGTGATAAATGTTTTGTCAAAGATAGCAAACAACAGTCGCCCAAAGACCCGAAGAAGTTTGCATCAGCACGTCAAATCAGTGCTACAGAAGAAACTAAGCGATAAGGCGATCGAAACCCTTGTCGAAACTCTATTTATACAAAAGAAAGTTACTGAAGTGAACGATCGCCTGACTTATAATTTTTGAGCTTCTCATTAACTGATAACTTCAGCGACAAAAAAGGACGGGCACTCGACCCATCCTCTTCTCTACTGAGCTTTAACTAATGAGCTTTAACCAACCGCTTAAAGCAAACTACTTCGCTGATGTTTCCCGTGCGGCGGCTGCCTCATCAGGGTGGATGCCCAAACGAGTCAGGTTGACCCGTCCCCGGTTGTCAATTTCGCGGATTTTGATGATCACTTCATCGCCAACTGTCACTTCGTCTTCGACTTTGCCGACGCGATAGTCTGCAAGCTGGGAGATGTGGATCATGCCTTCTTTGCCGGGAAGAAATTCGACGAATGCGCCGATCGGGATAATCCGCGTCACTTTGCCGACATAAACATCGCCTGCGCTCAGCTTGCGCGTCATGCCTTCGATGATGGCACGTGCCTGTTTTGCCTTGTCGCGATCGACGGCAGAAATGGTGACGGTTCCATCGTCCTGGATATCGATCTTGGCTCCGGTTTGCTCGGTGATGCCCTTGATCGTCTTGCCGCCCGGACCAATGATCATCCCAATAAATTCGGAGTCAATCTTGATCGTAAGCAGGCGCGGCGCAAAGGGCGACAGTTCGGTACGGGGCTGGTCGATCGCCTCCAACATTTTGTTCAGAATGTGCAGACGCGCTGAGCGAGCCTGACCGATCGACTGAGCGACCACCTCGATCGGCAGTCCAGTAATCTTCATGTCCATTTGCAGGGCAGTAATGCCGTCGTCAGTTCCGGCAACTTTGAAGTCCATATCGCCGAGGAAGTCTTCAATGCCCTGAATGTCGGTGAGGATGCGAACTTCTTCGCCTTCCTTGATCAGACCCATTGCGGCACCGCTCACGGGTTTAACGATCGGCACACCCGCATCCATTAGTGCCAGCGTTGAGCCACAGACCGACCCCATCGAAGTCGAACCGTTCGAAGACAGCACCTCAGACACCACCCGAACCACATAGGGAAACTTGTCTTTTGGCGGAAGCACGGGAATAATTGCCCGTTCTGCCAGTGCGCCATGTCCAATTTCCCGTCGTCCTGGAGAGCGCATTGGCTTGGTTTCACCCACCGAGTAAGGCGGGAAGTTGTAGTGGTGCATATACCGCTTTTCTTCGTCGGGATGCAGGTCGTCCATCTCCTGCTCTTCTCCCGGCGTTCCCAGCGTCACGACCGACAGCACCTGCGTTAAGCCGCGCTGAAACAGGGCACTGCCATGGACTCGCTCAGGCAGCAAATGGGTACGGCAGCTAATGGGACGGACTTCATCGAGTTTGCGACCGTCTACGCGCACATTGTCTTCGACGATCTGGCGGCGCATCAGCTTTTTCGTAATGTCCTTAAAGGTGTTGCCGATCGCCTTGCCGTCTGCCATTGCTGCCACCCGCACCGGATCGTCTTCGGGCAGGGCTTCAATCTCAGTTACGAGCGACGCTTTCACCGCATCCAGCTCAGTATCCCGATCGGTTTTGGTGAGTTCAAACTGCGAGAGAATTTGCTTGACCGGGTCTTTTGCCCGTTCAGTAATGAAATTCTCCAGTGTTGTGTCTACTTCCGGCGGCGTTATCAGGGCAGGTTCGATGCCCAACTCTGCCATCAGGTCGCGCTGTGCCTGAATCAGGTCGCGAATCACCTCATAGCCAAAATCGATCGCCTCGATCACATCCTGTTCGGGCAACTGATTGGCTCCCGCTTCCACCATGATCACGCCGTCAGGAGAGCCTGCCACCACCAGATCCAGATCGCCGCGCTCGATCTCGTCATAGGTGGGGTTAATGATAAAATCATCACCGACCAAGCCAACTCGTACTGCTGCCATCGGACCATTAAACGGAATGCCTGCCAGCAGCGTGGCGATCGAGGCTCCGGTGACTGCCAGCACATCCGGCGGCACTCGCTCATCTAGAGACATCGTGGTAGCGACAATCTGAATATCATCGCGCAGCCAGCCCGGAAACAAAGGACGCATCGGGCGATCGATCAAGCGACTAATTAGGGTGGCTCGCTCAGGAGGACGACCCTCTCGTCGCAAAAACCCGCCGGGAATGCGCCCGGCTGCATAAAGCCGCTCTTCGTAATCCACAATCAGCGGCAAAAAATCGATTCCTTCTCTTCCCGCAGCCCGCGTTGCTGCAACAAAAACGGCTGTATCTTCTAACTGAATTAATACCGAACCGCCTGCCTGCGGAGCTAGCAGACCTACTTTGAGTCGAATATCCCTACCATCGATGGATATTGACTTATCTACTTCTTTCAACATGAAGCGTTTTTCCTTCTTGGTGTCCTCATTTCTTCTTCTCGAAGAAATCCTAGCACTGATATCCTTGTACTGACCGATGTCCTGACTGACAAGCCAGTTCTCCTACCATTATTGTCGCTTGAATGTACAGCAACTTTAAATAATTTTTAATTTATTTCTAATCTTTTGACTTTTTTTGACTCTCTTGATGCCACTGATGCCGCAGGCGCGATCGGGCAGAAAACTTGTGAACGGTGCAGCCTTCCCTGAAGCCGGTAAAAGAATCTAAACTCAGTTAAGAATGATTTGCAATTAAAGACCTGACAGGGTTTAATCGGTCTAGGTCAGATTGCGGTCTTTGTTGCTGTCTAGGATTGAGTTATCGCGGAAGAGCTGTGCGTTTAAACCTGCTAAAAACTGTGCCCGTTGGAACGATCGCCCTGGTTCTATCGATCGGGCTACATGGCCTGCTGTTGGGCTTGCCTCTGCCGGAGCGAGATGTTGTTTCCGAACAAACAGAGCCTGAAGCATCTGAGTCGTTAGAGCCGATCGCAATTCGCGCTGCCGTTTTGCCCGTTGCTGCACCGAAGCCGACCATTTCTCCCACACCGCAATCGGCACCGAAGGCAACCCCGAAGCCTGCACCGCAAGCGGTTGCTCCGCAGTTCCCCGCAGGGGTAATCGTCCGTCCTGTGCCTCAGGCTGCTCCTGTTCCTGCGATCGCGCCTTCACCCTCTCCGGTTCCCAGTCCTGCTGCAACTCCCATTGTTGTCAGCCCTTCCCCGACGCCCAGCCCGACTCCTTCCCCCGAACTTTCTCCTAGTCCTACGCCCAGCCCCGATGCGTTTACCGCCAATTTTCCCCACTTTGAAAATGCCCAGGCGGGCTGTTTCGGCTTAGAAACCTGTCGTCAAATCGAAGGCGAAGTCAGTTTCCGGGAGGTCGGACGCACAATGATGGCACAGCTTGAAGCAAAGGGCTACACGGTGCGCCTGAGAGACGATCTAGCAGATGATACCGGGCGGAAGGTGTATGAAGTTTCAAAAGATGATGAAACCCAGTATCTTAGCGTTCTTTCTGGTCTGGACCTGGGACGAACGGTGTATGTGCTGGCTGCGGAGCCGATGACGATCGAGGATTTACAGACTGGGAATGTTGGTGGAGTGCCGGAAGGGTAGGGAATTTTTTGTTTGGAGGGGCTGTTTGAGGGGTGGCAAAGCCTCAGGGTTTTGCAGGGGCGATCGCAAACCCACACAGCAGACCTGGAATTACTTCAGCCTTTACCGCAGACCCAATCGCGAAAGGTGCATCGGCAGCCGTGCGAACGATCAGCGTCTCTCCTGACACCGTTTGCAGTGAGTAGCGGTATTCCCGACCGAGAAACTGCCGATCGCGAATAATCCAGTCTCCCTGGGGGTGCAGCTGAATTTGCACATCTTCCTGGCGAATCATCAGGGCAGCTCGATCGATCGCTGTGATATCACTGGAATCCGCAGAAATGGTTTGAGTGAGGGGAATCAAGCCGATCGCCGTTTGCCAAACCTGTCCCTGACGCTGGGCGGTGAGAAAATTTGCCTGGGTGACAAACTCTGCAACAAAACGAGACGTGGGTTCGCGATACAGTTCTTCCGGTGTGCCGATTTGCTCCAGGTGTCCCTGCCGCATCACAGCAACGCGATCGGCGATCGAGAGGGCTTCTTCCTGATCGTGCGTGACAAAAATTGCGGTCGTGCCTGCCGTTTTGAGAATGTCGCGGAGTTCCTGCCGCAGCCGCAGCCGCACCTGAATATCTAAGTTGCTCAACGGCTCATCGAGCAAAACTAGCGACGGATAGGGAGCCAGTGCCCGCGCCAGAGCGACTCGCTGCTGCTGACCGCCCGAAAGCTGATGGGGAAATCGCTGCTCCATGCCCTCTAGCCCAACTAAGGCGATCGACTCTTTGACGCGCTGCTGCACCAGTTCGGTGGGTTTGGCGTGGTTTTGCAGCCCGAAGGCGACATTTTGCTGCACGGTCAGGTGAGGAAACAGAGCGTAGTCCTGAAACACCATGCCAACGCTGCGCTTTTCTGGGGGTAGCCATTTGCCGGCACCTGCAACGGTTTGATTCGCAATCTCGATCGTCCCGCTTTGGGGCGTTTCAAATCCGGCAATCAGCCTGAGCAAAGTCGTTTTGCCGCAGCCAGATGGACCCAGCAGTGCCAGCAGTTCCCCGGTGGGCAGGCTCAGGCTCACCGACGACACCGCAGGCGGTACATTAAGGGCAAACTGACGGCTGACGCGATCGAGCTGCAAAACAGAAGCTGGAGAAACCGAGGCTGGAATCATAGATAAAACGGCAGAGCGAAGCGACAAATCGTAAACTAGGCGTTTGCGGAAACAGCACTAGCTTTTATAGTTTAAAGGGTCAATGCAAGTAATTCTCATTAAGACATTAAGAGTCGATTGTTGTGACGGTTTCTCCTGAGTCTTCTTTCATTTCCTCCTCTACGCTGCGAAGTTTTGCCCGCTTCTGGAACGGCTGGACGATCGCGGTTTGCCTGATTGCACTGCTGATTGCCACGCCGATTCTGGTGGTGCTGAGCAGTGTGTTTGTCGATGCGCGTCAGGTCTGGCAGCATCTTGCGGAGACCGTGCTGGTAAGCTACCTCATGAATTCCCTCTGGCTGATGCTGGGTGTGGGGGCGGGGGTGCTGGCGATCGGGGTGAGTACAGCGTGGTGTGTAACGATGTGCCGCTTTCCCGGAAGCCGATCGCTGGAATGGCTACTGCTGTTGCCGCTGGCGGTTCCGGCGTATCTGATGGCCTATGTTTATACAGAACTGCTGGAATTTTACGGTCCGGTGCAGATGACTCTGCGCGGCTTGTTTGGCTGGACTGAAGTAGGGGATTACTGGTTTCCGCCCATTCGCTCGGTGGGTGGCGCGATCGTCCTCTTCAGTCTGGTGCTGTATCCCTACGTTTATCTGCTGGCGCGGGTGGCGTTTCTGGAACAGTCGGTTTGCACGCTGGAAGCCAGTCGGTTGCTTGGCTGTTCCCCCTGGCGCAGTTTTTGGAAGGTCGCTTTGCCCCTGGCGCGTCCGGCGATCGTCGCAGGCTTAGCTCTGGCTTTGATGGAAACCCTGAGTGATTTTGGCGCAGTACAGTATTTCGGCGTCAATACCTTTACGGTGGGCATTTACCGCACCTGGTTTGGCATGGGCGAACGAATTGCGGCTTCCCAGCTTTCGGCTCTGCTGCTGGGGGTGGTGCTGCTGCTGCTGATTTTAGAGCAACTGTCGCGCCGCCAAACGCGCTATTACCAGACTTCTAGCCGCTATCAGCGATCGTCCCCTTTCGTTTTGCAGGGCTGGCGATCGATACTTGCGCTGACGATTTGTGGGCTTCCGGTGTTATTGGGCTTTCTGCTGCCTGCGATCGTGCTGCTGCAAATGGCGTTGAGCAACGTCACGAAGAATTTCAGCGATCGGTTCTGGCAGTTGGCGAGTCACAGTTTTCTCGCGTCGATGATTACGGCGGCGATTGGGGTAGTGCTGGCGTTGATTCTGGCGTATGGGCTGCGGCTGCGTCCGAGTTGGGGCATGAATTTGGCAGTGCGAACGGCGGCGATCGGCTATGCGGTTCCGGGCACGGTGATTGCAGTCGGGGTGCTGATTCCACTCGGTCAGTTTGATAACCGGATCGATGCCTGGATGCAAGCCACCTTTGGCATCTCGACTGGGCTACTGCTGAGTGGGACGATCGCCGCGCTGGTGTTTGCCTATTTGGTGCGGTTTCTCACCGTTGCCTTTAATTCCGTCGAGTCTAACCTGGGCCGAATTAAGCCGAATCTCGATGAAGCCAGTCGATCGCTTGGCTACAGCCCCACCCAAACCTTGCTGAAAATCCACGCCCCTTTGATGGGAAGCGGATTGCTTACCGCCGCACTGCTGGTGTTTGTAGACGTGATGAAAGAACTCCCCGCTACGCTGATTGTGCGTCCCTTTAACTTTGATACGCTCGCTGTGGAGGTGTACAAGCTTGCTTCCGATGAACGACTGGCAGAAGCGGCTGCTCCGGCTCTAGCGATCGTGCTGGTGGGGGTGATTCCGGTGGTGCTGCTGAGTTGGCAGGTGGGGAAAGGGGTGGATAGGGGGATGAGTGGATGAGGAGGTGAGGAGATAGGGGAATGGGGAGATAGGGAGATAAGGGATTTAGGGGCAATGCAGCACCTTCGATACTTCCCAAGCAATTTTTCGGTACTTCCCAAACAATTTTAAGGATGTTCCTGTGTCGTGAAGTTTTCAAAAGTTGAATTAGCTGATATGAAACGTAATTTTCGATTCTTTCCTTTCTCGATCGCTCTCCTGCTTCTGCTTGCAAGCTGTGCTAAACCTTCTCCGCAAGAGCAGCTCAGGAGCGAGAAAAAATGTGCAAAATGCGATCTGCAAAATATCGATTTGACTCAGGCAGACCTGAAAAAAGCCCAGCTCAACGGCGCAAACCTTAGCAGTGCCAATCTCAGCCAAGCAGATCTGAGCGGAGCATTTCTCGATAGCGGCAATCTCAGTAGCGCAAACCTGCAAGGCGCAAATCTGAGCAGTGCTGGACTTTCCGCTGCCAACTTCAGCAACGCTAATCTGCAAGGTGCAAACCTGCAAGGAGCCTATCTCCGAAACGCTGACCTCACCAACGCAAACCTTACAGGCGCAAACCTGCAAAACGCCGACCTCAGCGAAGCCAAACTCGACCAGGCAAAACTAGAAGGTGCAAACCTTACCGGAGCCATCCTACCTGACGGCATGGTCAAACCCTAACGTCCCAACCGTTTCCCTCCCTCGATTCCCCCAACTCCCTCGGCTCCCTTTACAAACACCCTTTACAAATAATCCCACTCCACCCCTTCATCCCCCCATTCCCCTACTTCCCCATCTACTTCCCCGCCCAAGCGGTTCCTGCCCGTAATTTTGTACACTACAAGGCGGAGACTTTCGCGGGGAGAATCGATCGGTGCGCCTGTTCACCACCATCGCCGGATTACGCTGCTATCTAGAAGCACAGCGATTACCCCTTCAGGGAACTGCGAAGCAATCGACGCTGCTCCCGCAGAATGGAGTCGATCGTCCGGGTCATTCCTTAACTTTCGGACTCGTACCGACAATGGGCGCACTTCATGCTGGGCACCTGAGCCTGATTCGCCAGGCAAGGCAGGAAAACGATCGCGTTGTGGTCAGCATTTTTGTGAATCCGCTTCAGTTTGGTCCAAACGAGGACTTTCAGCGATATCCCCGAACGCTGGAGCAGGATGGGCGACTTTGCCAGGAAGCGGGTGTGGACGTGATTTTTGCGCCCTCCGCCAGCGAGCTGTACGGAACTTCATTTCCACCGATTGCCAGTGCGGTGACGCAGGTGATTCCCCCAGCGGTAATGATGACAGGGCTGTGTGGGGCATCGCGTCCGGGTCATTTTCAGGGGGTGGCAACAGTGGTGACGAAACTGTTAAATATTGTGCAGCCCGATCGCGCCTATTTCGGGCAGAAAGACGCGCAGCAGGTCGCCATTATTCGCCGCATTCGAGAAGACTTAAACCTGCCTGTGGAGATCGTCGCCTGTCCGATCGTGCGCGAAGCGGATGGGCTTGCCCTAAGTTCCCGAAATCGGTATCTTTCTCCAGAGGAACGATCGCAAGCCAGTATTTTGTATCGAAGTTTGCAAAAAGCAGAGCAGGTTTTTGAAGAAGGCAGGCAGTTGCGTGAAGATTTGATCCGGGCAGTGCAGGCACACCTCTCCATCGTTCCCTCCGTTCAGCCAGAATATATTGAACTCGTTCACCCCGACACCATGAAACCTTTAGAGCAAGTTGAAGACACCGCCCTCCTCGCCATTGCTGCCCGGCTTGGCTCGACTCGCCTGATTGATAATGTGCTGCTGCGAAACCGTCAGCCGATCGTCGCTCTTGATGGACCCGCCGGAGCCGGAAAATCCACCGTGGCGCGTCTTGTGGCACAGCAATTGAACTTGCTCTACCTTGATACCGGGGCAATGTATCGTGCTGTAACCTGGTCAGTGCTGCGATCGGATATTGCGATCGACGATGAACCTGCGATCGCGGAACTGGTGAGCCAGTCTGAAATCCAGCTTGAACAGGCAGTTCCTCAGGGTTCAGCCAATGCCCCCTATGCCCTGCGGGTCTGGTTTAACAGCGAAGAAGTGACCCAGGCAATCCGTACTCTGGAAGTCACTGCTCAGGTTTCTGCCATTGCTGCTCTGCCCACTGTCCGCCACGAACTGGTCAAGCGTCAGCAGGCTTATGGACGACGGGGCGGCATTGTGATGGACGGCCGCGACATTGGCACTTATGTTTTCCCCAATGCCGAACTGAAGATTTTCCTCACCGCTTCAGTTCAGGAACGGGCACGCCGCCGCCTCGAAGACCTGAAGCGACAAGGACAGCCCCTCGTTAGCCTGCCGGAACTGGAACACGCTATCGCCGATCGCGATCGAAAAGACAGTACCCGCAAGCTTGCCCCCTTGCGAAAAGCCGTTGATGCGATCGAGATCAACACCGACCATCTGACAGTGGCTGAGGTGACTGCCCGGATTGTCAGCCTGTATCAGGAAAAGTGTCTAAGATACCCCGAAGTTGTGAGCTAACTTCCAGAATAGGGAGTCAGGCGATCGATACAGAAAAGTTATCGATCGCAATCCAACTTACAGCAACGGGGTTAAAATTCATGAAGTGTTATAAACAACACGCAACTTGCTGAAGTGTTCGGGTCGTCCTACCCGGTTCTGTTTAGCGGTTAGCCCCTCTGCCCGTTTCACCCCCCTGTTTCAATCCCAAGATGCAAACAGTCATTCGCCCTGCGGTTCAGATTGTCAGCCCTACTCTGCGGATTGTTGCGCTGGGTGACAGCGTGATCTACGGCTTTGGTGACCCGGAAGGCGGGGGCTGGGTCGAGCGATTGCGGCGACAGTGGATGTCTCCTGAAGGACCTGATCACGCACTTTATAATCTCGGCGTTCGAGGGGACGGAGTGCGGCAGGTGTCCCAGCGTCTCGAATCCGAGTTTCGGCAGCGTGGTGAACTACGACATCGCCTCCCCGACGGCATTATTCTCTCAGTCGGCACAAACGACTCCTCGCGAGTGCAGCGGTTAACCGGAAAAAACCTGACCGATTTCGAGCAGTTTCAGACTGAGCTTGCAGTTCTGCTCGATTGCGCCAATCCACTCTGTCCGGTCTTTTTTATCGGCATGACTCCCGTAGACGAAGCGCAAATGCCCTTTGCCAACTGCCTTTATTACAACCGCGCCGACCAGCACCGCTACAAAGAAGCGACTCGCCTCGCCTGCCTGGAACGAGAGATTCCCTATCTGGATATCTTTGATTGCTGGATCAATCGGGGAGAAGCCTGGTGGAAGTCGCGCCTTTGCTCTGACGGTCTGCATCCGAACAGCGAAGGCTACCGATCAATTCTGGAGGATGTCCTAGCCTGGGAGCCGTTGATGCGCTGGCTAAAAGGTTCAGCTTAAAAGATGGTTCTTCTCAGAGTCCCCTAGCACTGGGAAATTTCTGGGGCGATGGAGCACCGAGAACACGCCTCAAACCACCCCTAACCTTCCTAACGACAGCCTAAACTGTCTCGTGTTGAAACCCCAGTCACCGGGTTCACGCCGTCTGCTCGCTTGCAGAGTTCTGAGATTTCAAAGCGATCGAGAATCGCATCGGTAAAATCCGCCCCGGTCACTGTCACATTCTGAAAGCTAGTGCGGGTTGCCGTTACGCCAATCAGCAGCGCATTGGTTAAATCTGCCCCTACCAGGAAGACGCGATCGAGCAGTGCTCCAGTCAGGTTAGCTTCCCGCAGGTTGGCATCGAGCAGCACCCCCTTGGTTAAAATTGCGTCTGAAAGGTCGGCGCCCTCAAAGTTCGCTGCGCGCATCTCGGCGGAGACAAACGCTTTACCGGGAAAATCGGCGCGGGCAAAGTTCTCCTGGTTGAGATTGGCGTTGTTGTAGTTCACTGTATCGGTAAGGGCAATTGCCGGAGTCGCGTTCAGCAGCACCCACAGACAAGCGAGTCCTACAACCAGCACCAGACTCAGTAAACATTGCAGCAGTTTTTTCATATCTTTTTGCTCCTATCGCGACCCAACCATTCCTAAATGCCTGATCGCTTTGCCCAATCGTCGCCCACCCGAATCGTGAGATCCGATTGCAGGTCACCCGTTGATGCAGCCACTACCTGACCCGTCCCCATCACGGTTTCCAGGTCTGAGGCACTGCGAAGGTCGCCGCGCTGAGCAATAATCTGGGTCTGCTCTAGGCGATCGGGCCAGTCTTCGACCACATAAACCTGATTAAAGCCCTTGGACTGAAGATAGGCGGCAACTTTGCTGCCCAGATTAGAATCACTAGAGGCATTTTGAATGGCAATTCGCAGATCGGCGCGATCGGTCTGGGGATTGGTGACCGTGTATGCGCCCACGTTAAAGTATTCCTGCATCACCTGGTCTCGTCCAGCAGCATCCATTAGCCAGTAGCTTGCAGCGTACTCGTCTGGCGTACTAAAGCGACCTGGCAACATTACCATGTGCAGATTTTCCTGCTCCAGGTTCAGCCCCGTTGAGGCAAGTGCCATCATCTCTTCCAGCGAAAGGTTGGTGTCGATGTATTTCTGGAAAAGCTGGACGATTTGCGGGATGCGAGTGACCAACGTGGGATTGGTCAGCCGTTCTCGCAGGGCACGAATGAGCTGCTGCTGTCGCTGCACTCGCCCAATGTCGCCATTGCTATCTTGACGGAATCGGGCAAAGCCTTCTGCCTGGCTGCCGTTCAGGGTTTGCCACCCCGGTTGCAGATCGATCTTGAGCTTTTGAGTGTCATCTTTATATTCCATTCGCTCCGGCACAAAGACGCGAACGCCGCCCAGCAGATCGACCAGTTCTCGAAACGCGCCCGTACTCACGCGCACATAGCGATCGATCGTCACCCCGTTGAGCGTACTGCTGACCACCTTTGCCGCCGTTTCTGGACCACCCAGCGCATTCGCATAGTTAATTTTCTCCGTGCCCTCGCCCGGAATATAAGCCTGGGTATCTCTAGGAATTGAGAGCAGATTGACGGTGTTTTGCGCGGGATCAATTCGCACCAGCAGCATCGTATCGCTGCGCCCGGCAAAGACATTGCTGGAGGAGCGATTGTCGGGTAGATCGAGCGGCAAATCAATTCCCATTACCAGAATATTGACTGGCTGCGTGATCTGGTAGCGCAAGGCTGATTTCCAGGGGGAGTCTATCGTTTTTTCCGGGGCAGGCGCAACGCTCGGGCTCAGGGGAACGGTGAACGCTGCCATTGCCCCGATCGCCGCTGAAGTCACTGCGGTTAGACCCAAAAGTGCTCCCCGTCTCAGGTGCCGCCAAAAAGGCGATCGTTGGCTCAGCTCGGCGGGCGGCTGGGCATCCTCAGCAGAGAGAGTGGGTCGGGCTTGTGCCTGACTGTGTTCCTGGAAAGTGTCCACCGCTGGGGGCTTTGCCTCAAGGGTGTTTGCTTCGCTTGTCCGCTGTAATACCTGTTCCGGCTTGCTTACTCCATCACCCATGTCAGTTTGATACCTGTAGGTTTTTGACACTCGACTGCTTTGACCCTTAACTCCAACGCCACCTGGTAAATCGCTGTTTAAAGAATGGCTAAACTACTCATTTCAGACTGTTCATTTCAAACCGCTCACTTCAGGAACGATGAACAGATACAAGAGAGACAATCAAATAGAATCACTGCCTCAGCTCTCAATTCCAGAAACTTACTCGAATTTGGCAAGATAAATTTGCATGTTGCTTTGTGTTCTGGTTGCTTCGTGTTCTGATTGATTCACGTTTTGAATGATGCTTTGATTCTGAACTATGTATTTTTATTACTAATCGAGCAGATTATACCCTGAAGCCAGATCGATCGCCTTCCTTCATCAGCGGCAAGCCGAGCCATCTTTCAGGATTTCTGAGTCTATCTACAGAGGGAAAATCAGCGATCGATGAAGATGCGATAAAGCGATCGGCAAGAGAATTCGCCTCGTTGAGCAATCCTTGATAGGATGGGGCGAAACCTCAAAGCGTTGGTCGGACTGTCATGATTCCCGTAATTTTGGCTGGCGGAAAAGGAGAGCGATTCTGGCCCCTGAGCCGCAAAGCGCGTCCCAAGCAGTTCTTGAGCCTGGACGGAAGCGGCAAAAGTCTCCTGCAAACCACTGCCGATCGCCTTCTGGATCTGGCTAACGGCTGGGAAGGATTATGGGTTATCACTGCAGCCCATCTCGCAGACGGCGTTAGGGAACAATTGCCCGACCTGCCCGCTGAAAACCTGCTGGCAGAAGTCGAAGGGCGCGATACGGCTCCTGCGGTTGCCTGGGCAACGCTCGAAATTGCCAAACGCTATGGCGAACAGGAAACGATCGGCTTTTTCCCGGCAGACCACTGGATTGGTAACCAGGACACTTTTTATCAAACGCTGGCAGCCGCAGAAGAACTGGCAACCACTCATCAGGCGATCGCTACCCTCGGCATTACCCCCACCCATCCTTCCACCGGATACGGCTACATCGAGCAGGGTGAAAAAGTCGGGCTATTTCAGAACTGTCCTGGCTTCAAGGTGAGCCGCTTTACCGAAAAGCCAAATTTGGCAACAGCAGAATCTTTTCTTGCGACCAGGCGCTATAGCTGGAACGGCGGAATGTTTATTTTTCCGGCAGGCGTAATGCTGGCAGAACTGCGAACCCACGCGCCCGAAATGATGAATCTGCTGGAACAGGAAGGCTCAGCGGTCTATCCCAACCTGCCCAAGCTCAGCATTGACTATGCTGTGATGGAAAAAACCGATCGTGCTTATGTGCTTCCAGTCACTTTTGAGTGGGATGACCTGGGCGACTGGAACGCGATCGATCGGCTGCTGCACCAGACTGATCAGCCCAATGTAGAGCTGGCGCGACACGTTGGTTTGGATACTAGCGATACTCTGCTTTATGCCAGCAATCCAGAGGATCTGATTGTGACGATCGGCTTAGAAGATCTGGTTATTGTGCGAGAAGGCAAAGTAACGCTGATCGCCCGCAAAGACCGAACTCAGGATATTAAGCAGGTCTTGAAAAAGGTCCAGGAACAGTCTGATCTGTCAGACTTACTGTAATCCTCCTTGAAGCCGTAATTCCCCTTGAAGCCGTAATCCCCCTTAGAATCGGAGCTTGCCTCAAATCCGCACGACCGAACAACAGGGTGAGGTAGCGCACGGAAGGGGCTGGAACCTGTGGCTCGATCGGCTTAGATCTCCTCAACTTCCCTTAGAAAAGGGGACGTTTAGAAGAGGGGACGCTGTATTGCAGGATCGAAAATTCAGGGGCGATGTAAAACATGGATGTAAAACATGAGCAATGCCTCAAACAGACTTTGAGGAAAAAGTTTTAATTAGTTTCTATTCTGAGAGATAGAAATTAACCCCCTTTCCTTATTGATAAACTCTTTTACAAAACTTCGATCTCACTTCCCGATCGATTGATAAGTTTCTATCCTGAATAGCTAAGAAAAACGAAAACTGATTTATCAGAAAGATAGGCGTTAAATCTAATCAGTTCAATGATCTTGGTGACTTTTGGTAGAAAGTGCGGGTTGGGTGGCGAGCTATATTAGCCGAGAGCCACCTGTGCTATTGATATCTGCCAATTTGTCAACAATTTGTTCACACTATGATTGCAATAGAACATGATTGCAACAGAAAAATGATTGCAACAGAAAAGAGCGTAACTCAAAACCACGTCCTGGTTTTAAACCAAGGCTCGGACAATCTTCAGCGACTCGATACCCTCTTGGCTCAGCTCCGATGTCCGGTGGAGTGGACCCATTCCCCGGAGCAGGCAATGTGGAAGGCACAGCAAATTTCTCCCTGTCTTGTGATTCTGGCAGGAAGCCCCTACGACTGGTCACGCCCTATGGTGCATCGATTTCGCACTATGAACGATCAGTGCAGTATGACGATCGTGGGACTAACCGATTCCCATGCTCCAAGCTGGCTGCGTCAGGAAGACAATCCCGGCGTGGATGGGTTTCTCGTCAAGCCGATCGATCAGGATGTGCTGAAATCGCTGGTGCATTCTGCTCGGGTGCGTCAAAACTGGTGTACTGCGTGTTGAGGGTAGTAGGTAAATTGCTAAATTCGTTAGGCTGAATTCGTTAGGATGAAAAGAAGCAAGGCAGTTTCAGTCGTTCTGCCACCAAAATTTGATTCATACCGCTTCAGTTATGCAGTTCGCTCCGCTTTATCCCATCCTGCACAAAGTTTTGTACCCTGCTTTTCCCGCCTGTTTGTGGCAGGGCAGCACCGATTCGCCCTGGATTGCTCTCACGTTTGATGATGGTCCTCACCCACAACATACGCTTCAAGTGCTGGAAGTGCTCGATCGCTATCAGATCAAAGCGAGCTTCTTTTGGCTGGGGCTGCTGGTCGAGCGGTTTCCTGAAGTGGCGCGAACTGTTTGGCAAGCGGGACACGGGGTAGCAATTCACGGCTACGATCATACGATGTTTACCCAAATGAGGCTGCCTCAGCTCAAGCAGTCGCTCGATTGCACTCAGCAAATCATCGGCGAAACTTGTGGGCTTGATCCGAGCGCCACTGCCCAAATTCGCGATGTACGCCCGCCGAATGGAGTGTTCACGCCTAAAATCTTAAGCGCGTTGCAGCAGTGGAACTATCGCCCGGTGATGTGGAGCGTGGTTCCCGAAGATTGGACAAGACCCGGAGTGTCGATCGCTGCTCAGCGAGTTTTAACCCAGAGCCGCAATGGGTCTGTGATTGTGCTGCACGATGGCTATACAGGTGGAGAAGATGCAGCCGCCACTGTGGATTATTTCATTCCGCAACTGCTTGATCGCGGCTATCAGTTTGTGACGATCGATCGGCTCTGGCAGCAGTGTCAGGGGCAGGTTTAAGCTAAAGTATTGCTCTGCAAAGTGACAGAGAGACGATCGCCCGAATCGTTTGATCCTTCTCTACTCCGAAAGAGGTCAAGTCGCAGTCCTTTTGGCAACATCAAATAGTAATGCCTAAAGTGATGCATAAAGGGTGAAGCTGATGCCGTTAGACGGAGTAATTTTGGATGTGGACGGAACGCTGGTGTTAAGCAACGATGCTCATGCTCAAGCTTGGGTTGAGGCGTTTGCGGCTTATGGCTACGAGGTGTCCTTTGATCGAGTGCGTCCGCTGATTGGCATGGGGGGCGATCAGGTTGTGCCACGTTTAGTTCCCGGGCTAGACGCTGAGGAAGGCGTGGGCAAAGAGATCGCCGATCGCCGCAAAGAGCTGATTCTCGACAAGTTTGGCTCCCATTTAACCGCAACGCCCGGAGCGCGAGAACTGGTGCAGCGAATGCAGGCAGCCGATTTGCACCTGATTATTGCCAGCTCTGCCTCCGAGCAGGAAATGGGTGTGTTGCTCAAAGCGGCTTGTGTGGAGGATTTGCTGGACGAGTTCACCACCTCCAGCGATGCGGAAGCCTCGAAGCCTGCCCCGGATATTGTGGAAGTGGCTCTGGAAAAAGCGGATCTCAAAGCCGATCGCGTGATTATGCTAGGCGATACACCCTATGATGTGGAATCGGCGGCGAAGGCAGGCGTGGGCGTGATTGCCTTTCGGACGGGCGGCTTCAGCGATGAGGATCTGTCGGGGGCGATCGCGATTTATGATGATCCGGCAGATTTGCTGCAACACTATGAAGAGTCTCCTTTAGCGCAAGCCGTCGATCGATAGTCTCAACCTATTCGCAAGTCATGCTCCAGATCACCAACAGCGTTAGCATCCCCGAAGACGAGATTGACATGAGTGCGGTTCGCTCCCAGGGCGCGGGCGGGCAAAACGTGAATAAAGTCGCCACTGCGATTCATCTCCGCTTTGATATTGGGGCTTCTTCGCTGCCGGAATCGTACAAGGAACGGCTATTGCAGCTCAGCGATCAGCGCATTACCAAAGATGGTGTGATCGTGATCAAGGCGCAGCAGCACCGCACCCAGGAGCAAAACCGCGAAGAGGCACTCGAACGGCTGCAAGAGCTGATTAAAAGCGCGATCGTCTTGCCAAAACCGCGCAAAGCCAGCAGACCAACGTTTAGCGCAAAACAAAAACGTTTGGAGAGCAAAAGCAAACGATCGCACATCAAGGCACTCCGCGGCAAAGTGGCAGACGATCTATAGCAGGTTTAAACCTTAATTTTTAAGGGAACCTAGGGAAGTCTACGTCTTTATAAAGTTCTAGTTCGCGGCATCTTCATTGAGGATGGCGCTTTTTTCACATCCTCTTCAGAGGGAACGCTGCATAAGCGATTAATATTTACTTTAGGTTCAGTTCTTATACGGGTGTAATTATCGCCCAATTCCTCTCTAGAACTGTGTCCTCAGTATTTTTCCCATGCTGGTTCACGGATTGAATCCTTTGCTGATTTATCCGGTTGACCCGATCGGGAGGAAGTGGTGGCATCTCCCCGGCAGACTGTTTCACATCGGCTGTACTGCGGCTAAAGCATCTATCTACTGAGATTTGCAGTACAGACTTCTCGATCGCCATTTCTGCTGAACTTCAAGCTTCGGATCTCTTTGATCGCGTGTTCCTAATTCGATCGTCTCATCTTAAATGATGGTTTTAAGTGATGGTTGATATCGCTGACTGAGCATCGGGTGTGCATCAGCGCAGCGTGAACTGGCTATCGCACTCTAGCTCCAGGAATAAGGGTCGTTTGCCCTTTTGCTCCTTCATCCTGGGCTGAATTTGCCATGAACGTTTTGTTGAAAATCATGACTTTATCTTCTGATTCCAATCCAACTCACTTCTTAAAAGCGAGGGTTGATGGTTCCCGTCAGGCTGCACATCAAGTCATTCCATTGGCAGGTGGCTGGCATCCAGTGTTTTGGACAGGCATCACTGCCCTGAGTACTCTGGCTCTGCTCGGACTAGAAGCCGTAGTCTCCCAGACTGCGAATGCCCAAGCTGTGAATGCCCAGACTGCAAATGCCCAGATTATTAATGCTCAGAATGCTTGGAATGTTCAGAACGCGAATGCTCAAACTGCGATCGTCCAATTAAATCTTCCGGCTGCGAATGCTCAACCTGTGAATAATGCCAATGATCAGTTGAGTGAAATTGCAGAAGTGACTGAATCAGACGCTTTAGAATTATTGAACGAAGCTGTAAATCAGTCCACAAATCATAGTAATGATGCTGGAGAGTATTCTGCGATCGATCCGCTAGGAATATACCTTGATGCTAATTTAGTTAGTTATGAAGAAAAAGGTAATGAATTTGGTAATGAAGCGATCGATGAATTCGAAGAATTAAGTTTGAATCGATCGGAGCCAGATCAATCTGATTCAGATTCATCCGAGTTTAACGAAGAGAGAATTGCGGCAGAGACAGAAACCACGAATCAACCGAATACGATCTCGATCGCTCAAGCTAATATCGCTCAATCTAATACGGAAGCTCAGTACAGCGACCCAAACCTTTCCCCTGCGGATGGCGAGTCAATTGCTCAGGGCGGCAGTGCTTTGTTGGGCGCGCCGTTTGTTCATCTTCAGGGAGCGATCGTGGTTCAGGGCGATGAATTTTCGGCACGGGCAAGAACCACGGCAAGCTATGCTATTACGCCTAATCTGCTGGTAGGGGGAACGGTGGATCTGGTGACGGGGGACACTTTTACCGATTCGCCAGAATCCGGGCTGAATTTGAATGAACTGTATGTTGCGGTGTCGCCCAGCGAAATCCCGACGCTGCGGTTTGCGGTTGGCTTGCTCGACTACACTTCCTATTTCGATCGCAACAGCTTTGCGAAAGATGGCGTCACGCAGTTTTTTAATCCGATTTTTCAAACGAATCCCGCTCTGGCAGCCGCAGGATTGTCGTCGCGTCCAGGGGTGTTGGTGAATTGGACTGTGACCGATCACTTGGAGCTTCGCGCTGCCGGATTTTCTTCGCGTCGCGATCTGGGAGATTTTGCGCTCGATGGCTTTGCAGCTGAGGCAGCGGTGCGGATTCAAAACTTGATTTTGCGCGGCACTTATTTAACGGCGGAAGATGCCGGAGACGATAGCGGCTTTCGCGAAATTTTTCAGTTCGATCGCGGCGACAATGACTTTGGATTGCGATCGGGCGATCGAGAGCAGGCATACGGCATCAACGCCGAGTATTTTGTGCCGTCGATTCGCTTAGGGCTATTTGCCCGATACGGCTGGTATGACAACCTCGATCTGGAGCGCGGCGGCGAAACCTACAGCTTTGGGTTTAATTTGCTTGATTTGTTTTTGCCAGACGATCGCCTCGGTCTGGCTTATGGACGTGATCTTTCCAACGAGGGACTGCGGAAACGGCGGAACGACGACCTGCCTGACGTGGTGGAGCTATTTTACGATGCGCGGCTGCTGCCTTATTTACGTGCCGGATTTACTGCACAAGCCAGGAATAGTTTCTCAGAAACAATTCTGGGATTTCGGGTGCGGGCAGACTTCACGCTGAGCGATCTGAGGAGGGCTTTTCAATGAAGCGATCGGTGAAGCATCAATTCAGCAATAAATTCAGCAATATTCGTCTGATCTGGCTGCTGGGCATTCTGCCTGCTTTGATTTTCCCGTTCACCGTTACGCTGCCTGCTCTGGCACAATCGGCTGATCCGGTGACTCGTCAGGGCTATGTGCTGCTCGATCGCGGCTGGGTGAACGATGCTATTACCGCCTTTCGGCAGGCACTTCAGCGCAATCCTCGATCGCTGGAAGCTCGCTTGGGCTTAGCCATTGCCTACCAACGTGCCGGACAAGACAGCAACGCCTGGAACGCCTATCAGCAGGTGATTCAGCAAGACCCCAATAATGGGCAGGCACTGGCAGCGATCGGCTTGCTGGGGAGCTATCGTTCAGAGTGGAACCAGGCTGGCATTAATGCCCTGACGACGCTGCTCAGCCTGAATCCAAACGATCGTTCCCGCCGGGCGCAACGTGCCTTGCTGTATGGCTATCAGGGACAGTTTGAAGCGGCGATCGGCGACTATGAAATTTTGCTGGCAGAATCCGTGCAGCCGGAAACCGTTTTGCAAGCAGCGCAAATTTACACCTACAGCGGCAATTACACCACCGGGCGCAGCTTGTTCGATCGCTATCTGGCAAGTGGGGCAACCGTTCCAAATCAAGCGATCGCTGCCTACGCCCAAACGCTTCAGGCAACCGGAGAAGTGCCTCAGGCGCTCCAAGTTCTTGAAGCTCGGCTCAGGTCAATTCGATCACTGGATCAAGCGGCAATGGAAATGCGATCGGCTCTGGCAGTGTCTTATGCGATGAATCAGCAGATGGAGCAGGCATTTGGCGTACTGGAACCGCTGCGCGACCAAAAAGCTGCCCGATTACCCCTTGCCAGAGCTTTGAGTGCGATCGGACGAACGGTGGCAGATGCAGAACCCTACGAGGCAGCCGTTGCCCTGTATCGGCAGGCACTCAGCGAAACGACGAATCCTGCACCTGGACTGTTGCTGGAAGTCGCCGATGTGATGAGCGAGTCGCAGCTTGCCTTATCGGAGGGAATCGCCCTGTACGATCGCCTGATTGCCCAGCAGCCCCAGCGAGTGAGCTTGCAGGTGAAGCGAGAAATTGCCGCCTATGATTTGCGCCAGATTTCGCGTACTCAGCTTGAACAAAAGCTGCAAACGATTCTCACAACGCTTCCCACTTCGACGGTCGAACGTCACGCCATTGCAATCGGGCTAAATCGACTCACTCCTCCCGCTCCGGTGCTGCTGCCCATTTATCAATCGCTGCGGGATGTGGCGGGGAACGTACCGTTTCTCTATTTCCGCTTGGCGCAGATTGCGCTAGAGCAAGGGAATTTCGACGGAACGCGATCGGCAGTGGCAGACTATCGGGCAACGCCAAAAGGCGAGGCAGATTTGGGTGTGGAACTGCTGCTGGCAGAACTGGAGCGACAGGAAGGCAACCTGGACGGCAGCGCGAACCGCTATGGCAAGCTGATTGCTACTACCGAAGCACAACCGCTCCAGCTCAAAATCTATGAAGATGCGATGCGTGGTTTGGCAGGGGTGCGGCTAATGCAGGGGCGATCGGAAGACGCGCTGAAAATTTACGATCAGCTCCTTGCCCGAAATCCCGATGACCTGGCCAGCCAACTCGGACGCGCCAGCATTGCCTATTCCCTGAAGCAAATTTCCAAAGCCGATGCCGAAGCGGTTTTAAATCAATGGTCTACTGCGCAATCGACCCAGGTTCCGCCAGAGCTATTCATGCTGGTGAGTACGCTGCCTGCAGAAGCCAATCGCGAACTGCTATACGACGAGCTGCTGACGATCGATCCGAATAATCGGGGCATCAATCGTCGCTGGATACAGCTCTGGGCAAACCGGGATGCCGATCGCGCCACTGCCAGAGTCAATGAGCTACTTGCCGCGAATCCCAACGATATTAACCTTTACTTTTTGCAGGGCGAACTGGCACAGCAGCTTGGCAACCTGAACCAGGCAGGACGGGCATACGAAACGATTGTGACCCAACAGCCTAACAACTCCGACGCGCTGCTGGCTCTGGGGGGTGTGCGGTTTGAACAGCGACAGCTTGGCGAAGCCCAAACTTTATTCGATCGCGTCCTTGCCCTCAGACCCAATGATCCAGAGGTTCGTCGCCTACTGGTGGAATTGAGTTTGGCGCAAGATCGGCCCGTTTCTGCCCTGAATCAGCTTCGCGAAATGAATCAGTCCGATGAAGCAACCGGTTCACCGATCGAGGATTACCCCCAACGGGGAAGTGCTTCTCAACGCCTGGATCAGCTTCAAGTTGATTTGCTGCGGCGACGCGGATTTCAGCCGAGCTGGGAGCGATATTAGCGGCTGATGCCCCTCTGATTTGGTTTTGCGTGTTTTGTGTGTTTCCTATGTGTTTCTTGTGTTTTCTGTGCGTGTTTCTTGTCCGTCTTTCCTTTACTGATTTCCTTCTCCCATCATGAGAGATTTCCGTCACCGTCTACCCCACCAGGGAAACTGCATCGAGTCTTGTGCATCCTCTGCATCTTCGGCTCATCATCGATCGCATTCATTCATCCATCTTCCAAAACATTTCCTGAAGCGTTTCTGGCGACGATCGCTCCTTTATGTCGGTCTGTTTAGCTGTAGTTTGACGCTGAGTGTTCTCAGTTTGACTGCGACGGCAACCGAAACAAAATCCCCTGCACCGTCTGGCAACGCGCCTGCTAGCCAACCTGTAAAATCTTCCGCCTTTGCGCTGCCCAAGAATGCTCCTGATCCGATCGTCGCCCCTGCGGATTTGAGCGAATACGTGCTGGAGTTTAGCCGGAGTCCGATCGTGGGCAATCGGCTGCGGTTAGAAAGCATTTACAGCGAGGCAAGGCTGCGTTTTACCCGTCCGCGTGATTGGGAAACGAAAAGCGTGAAGCTGCAATTGCGCTATCGTCATTCGCCCGCCCTGTATGCGACGCGATCGAATCTCACGGTATTGGTCAACGGAACCAGTGTGGGCAGTGTGCCGCTGAATCAGCCGGAAAACAAGATTACCACCAGTCTGTTTAACGTGCCCGTGAGCCTGCTGCAAGACTATAACGAGGTGACGATCGCCGCGCTGCAAAACAATTCGCCCACCTGTACCCAAGACCCCTACGATCCGTCGCTGTGGACAGAGATCTTGCCTGACTCCAAGCTGGTCTTTGCCGTCGATCCGCAGTCGGTTCCGCTCAATTTCAGCCGTTATCCCTATCCGTTCCTGGATGTTCTGAGTCTGGATGCGCCGCAAATTGCCTTTTTGTTGCCCAGAACGATCGACGAAAGCTGGCTCACTCCCACGGCTCGGCTTCAGACCGCGATCGGACAATATGCCCGCTATCGAGAAGTAGATAGCCGCACGATCGAGGCGATCGATCAGATTAAGAAAAACGAGCGGCTGATCATGATTGGCACACCGGAAAGCCAGCCCGCGATCGCCGATCTGGATTTGCCGCTGGCGATTCAGCAAAATCAGCTTCGGGATGGTCAGGGCAAGGTGCTCCCGCCGGATGTGGGGGTGCTGATGCTGACGACAACCGATAGCGATCGCGTGCCCGTGCTGGTGGCAACTGGAAACGGGGATGTGGGTGTGGCGAAGGCTGTGCAGGCATTGGTGCAGCGTCCCGATCGCGCCATTGCGACAGGCAGCGTCATGCTGATTGAGGAAACTCAGTCGATCACGGCTCCACCGTTGCGGGAATGGCAGGGCTATTTGCCGACTCAAGAGCAGTTCAAGCTGAGCGATCTTCGCACCTATAACGATCAGCCCTATGGTGATGTGACGGTGCGCGGCTCCCATGCCCCGGCGTTAGAGTTTGACTTCCGCGCCCTGCCGGACGAGCAGATTCTCACAGGCAGCAGCATGACGCTGGTGTATAGCTATGGTCCGCAGGTGAATCCGCTGACGTCACAGGTGGAAGTTCAGCTCGACGGAGTGCCCTTGGGCGGCGATCGACTCACTTCGGTAGACGGGGCAAATCGCCAAATCCTGAAAATTGATCTGCCCGAAGGCTCGGTGAAACCCACCTCGAAAATGCAGGTCAACTTCCGGCTCGATCCGCGTGAGCGGCGATCGTGCAGTCGGGTAACGGATCAGCAGCTCTGGGGCACAATTCACAGCGATACGTCGTTTGATTTGCGGCGGGAAAATGTGACGCGCCTGCCTGATCTGAAGCTAATGCAATCAGGATATCCGTTTGCGGCTCCGCAGGATATGTCAAAGCTCGCGATCGTCCTGCCCGAACAGCCGAACCAAAAAGATCTGGATCTGCTGCTGGAAACCAGCGAACGTCTGGGACGGCTCACCCGTGCCGATGCAATTCAGTTTCAGGTGTACCGTAAAACCCAGTTGCCCAAGGAGATCCAGCGCGATCGTCACTTGATTGGCATCGGAACCCAGGCACGGTTTCCCTTACCGGAGGTGTTCCAGTCTCAGGGCTTTGCGCTGCAAGGACAGTTGACGCGCCAGTGGGCAGGCAATCAAACGCAGACCGCCCCCGATGCCGAAGGATTGATTCGATCGATTTTGTCGCCCTGGAACTCAGAGCGCGTCGTGGTGGCTCTCACCGGACAAACAGACACTGGGCTTCAGCAGGTGCAGTCGGTGATGCAGCGCGATTTTCTGTTTAGCCAGATCGAAGGCGACACGGTGCTGATCAGCAGGAATACCGAGAACCCTTCACCCTTTGATCCGTCGGATTATCGACTGGAGTTCTTGCGGCAGTCTCCACAGCGCGAAATCATTACCGAGGGCGGCTGGCAGGAGTGGTTCAAGGTGTTTCAGAGCAACTGGTATGTGCTGGCTCCGGGGTTTGTAGCAGCTACGCTGATTCTGTATGCGGTGACGCAGGTTTATCTCAAGAAAGTAATCGGGCAGGAGCGTTAACGCATGATTCGCTGGATGAAACCCAAACATAAGTTCAGGAATGCGGAGGCTTCTCGTCGCGCTGATCGGCAACTGGAGCAAGTCAATGATCGGTTTACGACGCTGCTGGTCGATCGGCTGCCGGATTCGGTGAACAGCGTGTTGAAATGGCTCGGTCGATCGCAGTTGGTGCTGCTGCTGATTTGTCTGATTCTGTTTTTCATGCCGTTTATTACCATTCGCCCTAATTTCTGGCAGCAGGCTTTGTTAGGAGCTTGTGTGGTCACGGTGGGACGCTGGTTTCTTTATCTGGCAGAACGTCCGCAAAACAAATCAGACGACGCGCTGCACCTGCTGCTGATGCTGCTGAGCATTCTGACCACGCTGCGGTATTTTTATTACCGAGTCAGCTATACGCTCAACTTCGACTCCTGGGTCGATACGGTATTCTCGCTGCTGCTGTTTGCCGCCGAGCTATACGGCATTCTGACGCTGTTTCTTGCCTATTTCCAAACGCTGAAAATTCGCGATCGTAAACCGATCGATCTCTCCCTCTTTCCGCAAGAAGAATGGTTTACCGTTGATATCTACATTCCCACTTACAACGAAGATGTGGAAATCGTGCGGAAAACGGCTTTAGCGGCATTAGGGGTCGATTACCCCGCAGATAAAAAGCGAGTGTACGTTTTGGATGACGGACGGGCAGAAAAGTTTCGGCAGCGACGGGCAGAACTGCAACAAATGTGCGAGGAACTGGGCTGCACAATGCTCACCCGCGACAACAACGATCACGCCAAAGCCGGAAACATCAACACGGCACTGCATAAAACAAAAGGCGATCTGGTCATGATTCTCGACTGCGATCACATCCCGATTCGCGGTTTTTTACAGAAAACAGTCGGCTTCTTTTTTGATCCGCAGGTTGCCCTGGTGCAAACGCCGCACTGGTTTTATAACCCCGATCCGTTTGAGCGCAATCTGTACACGAACGGTCAGGTTCCTGTGGGCAACGAGCTGTTTTATAAAGTGCTGCAAAAAGGCAATGATTTCTGGAATGCAGCTTTCTTTTGTGGCTCGGCAGCTGTGATTCGGCGGGAAGCGATTTTGGAAGTGGGCGGCATTGCCACTGAGACTGTAACTGAAGACTGTCACACTTCACTGCGGCTGCATTCGATCGGCTATAAGAGCGTTTACTACGACAAGATTATGGTCGCAGGGCTGGCTCCTGAAACCTTTTCCTCGTTTGTGGGACAGCAGGTGCGCTGGGCGCGGGGCATGGCGCAAATTTTGCGGCTCGAAAATCCTTTGTTCAACCGCAAACTCAAACTCAGAATGTCACAGCGACTCTGCTATTTCAGCGCGACAATGCACTTCTTTTTTGGCTTTCCCAGGGTGATGTATGCGATCGCTCCCACGTTCTTTTTGCTGTTTGGCATCAACTCGGTAAAAGGACTGGGGCTGGAAACGCTGGCGTACGCGCTGCCGCATATTATTTTGTCAATGCAAACAAATCACATTCCCTATAAGCACGTTCGCTTTTCCTTCTGGAATGAGATCTACGAGTTTGCCATGTCGTTTCAGGCAGGTATTGTGACGCTGCTGGCATTAATCAATCCCAAGCTGGGCAGCTTTAACGTTACTAGCAAAGGATTAACCGTCAACGAGCGGAGCTTTGACCTCGATTCGATCCGCTATCTGGTAATGCTGGGCGGAATTACCGGAGCTTCGCTGCTGGCGATCCCCTTCTGGCTGATCCTCAGTCCGCAGGAAACCCAGGCAGTGCTGATCAACTCGCTCTGGTGTCTGTTTAACCTGCTGCTGGTGATGGCTGCCTGCATTGCCGCCTTTGAGCAACCCCAGCTTCGCCGTTCCCACCGGATGCCCCGCCGCCTGATCGCGATTATTCACAGCGACGGACAGCGATGGATTGGCAGAACCACCAACGTCAGCGAAACGGGCGCACAAATCCTGCTTGATGAGTGGCCCAACGTCTCGGACGAGGTGCGCGTCGAACTGATCGGCGACTACGGTGCAAGGGCACTGCTCGATGCCAGAATTGTGCGCGGTATTGCGACCGATGCTCTGCAAACTCTGCTGTCCGTTGATTTTGTCAGCCCCACCCGGGAGCAGCAAGATGATCTCACGATCGTCCTATATGCCGACGTGCGGGAATGGTATTCGCAGCAGCGATCGCAAATTGATAAACCGATTCAATCGCTCAAGTTCATTGCCACCAGTCTTATCCGTGCCTTTCGCGATCTGAAGCCCGAAGTGGGCATGAAAGTGCGAAAACAGGTGCGCGGCTGGGCGCAAATTTTCTGGGAAGGCTGGGAAGATGAAATTTATACGGCAAAAGTAACCGAAATCGGCACACGCGATCTGCGGCTTGAGTTTGTCGATCGCACCCTGCCCAAACTGGAAACCCTTGGCACTGAGCAGCCAATTCTCTCGCTTATGATCAGCCGCGAAGGATACGACCCGCTGCCGCAAACCGTGCTGGCACAGGTGCAAAGTATCGAAGTGCTGCCCAGCCTGCTCCCTGACCCCGAAACAATTCATTCCGAAGGACAGCAAGCCGTCGCTGTTGCCTCGCAGCACATTATTATGGAGCTTTCCTTCCCAGAGTCGCTCGATCGCCAGCAACGGGAGAAGATTCGGCGGATTTTGAGGTTGTTGAGTTAGTGGGATAGGTAAGTGGCAGAACCGAGCTAGCTTTGCTCACGTTCAAAGTTTCCCTTTGCTTTTTTAGAGCGACAAGTCAAAAGTTGGGAGATTCAGGGGGGCAATGGAATACTCCTGCGACCCCTCAACCATCCCTAACCCCCGATCAAATCCAATTGCATTCTGCTGTGAATTTATTTTTGTATCATCGATAACCTCGATCGCGTGTATTGATTCGATCGAGGTCATTGCCTTGCGGATATCTTACAAATGTCTTGCTGAGTTCATTTTTGATTGGTTAGGAGTTCATAAAATGGAGTAAAAACAGGAAACTTTTATCCTGATCAAATGGATTCTAGTTGGATTGTCGAAGTTAATGCGGATCGTTCAAGTGCTTGTATTCAGGCAGATTCTCCCTTGCAATCTTATATCTTCTTTATCTTTTTTCTGGCTATCTTTATCAAGCGTCAATAACTCTTACATCGAAAGCTGATACGCTTAATGGGTATGAAAGAGATTTGCACATCAGGTTCGGCTCTTGCCTCCTAATCGGTTACTGGAGTGCAGGAAACAGGGGAAACACTACCGCCAATTCAGCGCTGCCGAAACCACTGCATCTTACCAAGCTTTATTCAAGTGTCATTTTTAGATCTGGTTTCGCAGATCTTGTTCTATAGATCTGGTTTCGCAGATCTGTATTTGCAATCAGGCATCTGCTAGTCACTCACAGATTACGCAGTTCCTCACCCTCATTTCTCTTAAGCGGTGTGCATTCTCGTCACCCTAGCTGTTTGAAATTGCCTTCCATTCGGTTTGTCTCCAATGTTTGGTTCTTTTCAACAGTTTGTGATTTCTGCCCCCTTTGACGAACGGAGTATTCAATGCAGACCATCCGTATGGGAACCTATCGATCGCCCCAAACGCTCCATCCACTCAGTCTCCTGGCTCAAATGATTAGCCGTCAGGCAAGCGGCTGTTTGCAAGTTGTGAGCAATTCCACCATCTGGTCACTCTACTTAGAGCAGGGCAAACTGGTTTACGCATCCAGCTCTGCCGAACCGTTTATCCGTCTCGATCGCCATTTGCGTCGTCTCAGTCTCAAGGTTCCCAGTTTGGTCAGTGCTATTCGCGTCCAAGTGCGGCTACTGTTTGAGTCTGTGCGCGATCGAGACGAGAAAGTCCTCCCTGACTATCAGGCAATTACCTGGCTGATCGAACAGCAGTTTCTCCTGCCGGAACAAGCCGCAGAGCTGATCGAGGGACTGGCACGAGAAGTGCTTGATTCTTTGCTGGCAGTGCAGACTGGAAGCTATGAACTCATCGAAGCCGATCAATTGCCTGCCCAACTGCCGCAGTTTTGCCAGCTCGATCTGAAAGCGATCGTGGAATCGGTGCAGCAGCAAAAGCCGCGATCGGCTCCTGCTGAAAATCGGTTTAGCGAACCGTCTCGATCGCCTGAGGCAAGACCGTCTGAGGCAAGACAATCTGAGGCAAGACCGCTTGAATCCAGGCAGCCCGAACCGCGATCGGAGGCGCTCACCGCAGCACCACTGGATCGCAACGGGTCATCGCCCTTTGCCCAAAAGATTGCGCCAAACGGATTACCCGCTCCAAACTACGGGGCAGCACAGCCTCGCCCAAACTCTGCCAAAACGACTTATACGATTGCCTGCATTGACGATAGCCCCACGGTGCTTCAGGCAATTAATGCGTTTCTGGACGACAAGATGTTCTCTGTTGTGTTGATTAGTGATCCGGTGCGGGCACTGATGCAGATCATCCGCAGTAAACCGGATTTGATTTTGCTAGACGTAACCATGCCTAGCTTAGACGGCTATGAGTTATGTTCTCTGTTGCGAAAGCATCCGACCTTTCGAGCCACGCCCATCATTATGGTCACGGGTAATACCGGATTTATCGATCGCGCCAAAGCTCGTCTAGTTGGTGCTTCAGGCTATCTCACGAAACCCTTTACTCAGTCTGACCTGATGAAGATGGTGTTTAAGCATCTGACCTGAAGCCAGAACTGCCATCCAACAAATTCATATCTGAGAACGCATGAATAACACGATCATGGGAACGATTCTAATCGTTGAAGATACTCATTCAGAAATGGAGTTAATGAGCCATTACCTGCGAGAAGGCGGCTATTCCGTCATTGGTGCAGGAACCGCAAAAGAAGCTCTGGATAAAGCGATCGAACAAAAGCCCGATGTCATTGTCACCGATGTGGTGATGCCGGGAATGAGCGGCTTTGAACTCTGCCGGACCTTGCGAAAGCATCCTGTCACCGAACGAGTTCCGATCGTGATTTGCAGCTCAAAAGACCAGGAAATCGATCGGCTATGGGGCATGAAACAAGGCGCAGATGCCTACATCACCAAACCCTTTACCCGTGAACAGTTCATTCGTGCAATTAAATCGGTTTCTGGCTAAGCGGCTATTTGAGTAATCTTCCGAACCGCCTCCCTAACGAGTCAATTCTGGATGGAACCAAGCCTTGCAAGCTTTCATTTGTCACCAGGCATTTGTCACCTGCCACCAGAACGTTTAGCGGCTCAAGGTTCCCCCTCGCTCTTTTAGAGCGGCAAGTCAAAAGTTGGGGAATTTAGGGGGCGATGTAGTTCCTTTGAGACTTCTCAAACAATCTCTCCGCAGTTTCTCTTCTCCTTCCTTTTCAGCTCTTTTCACTCATGGAAATTGCAAAGCTTGCGCTGACCGAAAGTCGATCGCAAAAACAAACGGGCGATGCCTATCTCAAATTCTGGCTCACCCCGGAAATTCCAGCCGTCATTTCAATGCAGTCGATCCAGGAAGCTTTGGTGCTGCCTGCGCGTCGGCTTACTCCAATGCCTAATATGCACCCGGTAATGCTGGGCTTACTCAATCGACGCAGCCGAATTAGCTGGACGATCGATCTGGCGCAGCTTCTCGGCGTTTCCCTGCTGGATGTTTCGACTCAGCAATACACGATCGTCCTGTTGCAGGTCGGCAATATTCCCTTAGGTGTGGCAGTTCACCGGGTCGAAGGATCAGTTCGCCTGCAATCCGATCAAATTCAATCTCCCCTTGGGCAAATTGCCGCATCGCTTGTTCCCTACCTGCGCGGCTGTGCCCTTCAGCAGCTTTCAGATCGACAGGAAGTGCTGCTAGTGCTAGAGGCAGAGGCGATCGTGCAGGCGTCTGTGCTGCGGGTGGCGTAGAGGGATGAGTGGGTGAGGGGATGAGGAGATGGGGGAGATGGGGAGCTAGGGATGTGAAGGGGTGAAAGGCATTAGGAGCCATTTATAGGTGTTATTTTCTGTCAGTGTTGTTGCCTGTTTGTTAAAAGTCTGTTCACTGATTTATAAATTCGCTCCTGTTTCCTAATTTATTTCCCGTTTATTCTCCGTTTATTTCCCAATCTCCAAATCGATCGCGCCTAATTCACTGTTTTCCCCTTTACTGTCTCCCCTCGTCTGCCCATCCCCCGATCGCCCACCTCTTGATCTCCCCATTCTCTCTATTCTGTTCTCCCCATTCCATTCCTGAGGTATCGCGCTCATGACCATCCAGCCCCGTCCCCTTTCCAACGGACAGTTTCCGCCTGACAAAGATGATCTGGAACCGATCGGGTCAGAGCCATCGGAAATTGAGTCTGTTCCTGCTGTTTCTGCTGAAACCAACCGAAAACTACCATCGTTGAATTCGGGGCGATCGCAGGTCAGTCTTCCGCTTGAGATGAACCGGGTTCAGGCGGATCATTGGTTTCGCAATTTACCCGTGCGGCGCAAGCAGAGGTTTGCACTGCTGACATCCGAGCTAATTGCAGTGCTTGGGCTGGTGGGAGTGGGAGCGCTGCTGCTGATTGCAGGCGGACGAGCTCAGCTCGCAAACCAGGCAAAATCGGAGGCGACGGTCGAGCGGCTGTCCTACGAAGTCAAAACCAATCAAATGGGATTTGGGTTTCGGGGGCAGTCAGACAACCCGCTGATTATTAATGCAGCGAGGGACAGGGTAAACGGACGATCGCTCTCTGGGGAACAGGAAGAAGAACTCAAGCGCACTCTGAGCAATGAGATTGCAGCCCGCAACATTGAGTACGCGACGCTGGTTGGCATCGATGGACGGATCATTGCCAGCGCAAATGCCGATCGTCAGGGCGAAAAATTTGACCCGCAGGGATTGGTGAGTCAGGTTCTCGCTTCACCGCGTCAGGTCAGCGCAAATGCGTTGGTCAGTGCCGAAGAATTAAAGAAAGAGAATCCGCCGCTTCCGGCTGAGCTGAAAGAACAGGACAGGCTGATTCGCTATGTGGTGACGCCTGTGCGTGACCCGGAGCGAGACACGACTATTGGTGCACTGGTTGCCGGAGATGTGGTAAAACAGCCGATCGTCGAAGAGTCGATTGCTGCCTTTGAGAATGGCTATAGTGCCGTTTATGCGCGGCAGCCTAACGGAGAATTTAAGCTGGCAACCAGCCTTGATCTGGGCAATTCAACCGATCTCGAAGCAGCGCAGGCAAATGTCCCGCTTTCAGATCCCCAAATTTTGCAGCGAGCTGCAGATGCCCTGCAACCCAAACAGACTGTCGGTGAGGCGGTGACCGATCGCATCCGGGTCAACGGACAAACCTACACCGTTGCGGCAAAAGCGTTACCCAATCCTAAGGGTGAACCGATCGCGATTCTGGTGCGCGGCACGTCTGAGTCAGCGTTGAACCGATTGCTGTGGCAAATTCTGCTGCTTCAGCTTGGGGTGGCAGTCGTGGCAATTGCAGCAGATGTGGCACTGGGAACGCTGCTTGGACGCTCGATTGCTCGACCGATCGAGTCACTGCGAGAAGTCACCCGGCGATTTGCGGCAGGCGATCGATCGGCACGGGCCCGGGTGGAATCGAACGATGAAGTCGGTCAACTGATGCAGACGTTTAATACGCTGGCAGATAGCGTGACCGCATCAGAATCGCTGCTCAAACAGCAATACACCGATCAGCAAAACACGACCGAGCGAATCCAGTTGCTCAGCCGCATCACCACCCAGATTCGTCAGTCGCTTAATGTTGATTACATTTTGTCTGCGCCGCTCGACGCGATTCGAGAACTGCTCAAAGCCGATCGGATTGTGATGTATCGGTTTAACGAAGACATGACCAGCGGCAAAATCGTCTCAGAATCCGTAGGCGATCGCTGGATCAAATCGCTGGGACAGGAAATCTATGACCCTCTAACCCCCGGAACGGTGCAGCGATACAAAACAGGCAAGATTTCGCAAATGGACAATGTCGACGAGACAAAGCTCTCGCGCTGCCACTGCGAAATTTTAGAGCGGTTGGAAGTCAAGGCAAATCTCGTTGCGCCCGTTCTGGCAGGGGAAACTCTGGTTGGCTTGCTGTGTGTGCATCAGTGTTCGGGTCCGCGTCTGTGGCAGCCAGGAGACATTGATCTGATGCAGCAAATCACGACGCAAATTGGCTATGCCCTGACTCAGGCAATGCTGCTGCGACAACAGGAAACAACGGCTCAGCAAGAGCAGCTTGTGAATACGATCGTTTCTCGAATGCGGCAGTTTATTCACCGTCAAGACATTTTCGATGTCGTCGTCCGGGAAATGCGGGAAGCCCTGGAAGCCGATCGCGTGGGCGTGTATTTGTTTGATGCAAACTGGGCAGGAACCTTTGTGGCAGAGTCCGTTGTGCGAGAATTTCCGCCTGCATTAGGGGCGCGGATTGCGGACCCCTGCTTTGCCGATCGCTACGTGGAAAAATATCGACTCGGTCGGGTTCAGGCAACCAATAATATCTATGAAGCTGGGCTTACCCCTTGCCATATCGGGCAGCTTGAGCAGTTTAAGGTCAAGGCAAATCTGGTCGCGCCCATTTTGATCAAAAACGAATTGATCGGATTGCTGATTGCCCATCATTGCAGCGAACCGCACTGCTGGAAGGAAAGCGAAATCACGCTGATGAAGAAGAGCAGCAAAGAGCTGGGATTTGCGCTCGAGCAGGCAGACCTGTTCCAGCAAAAAGAAGAGGCCCGTCAGGCAGCCGAAGTGCTTTCCGAGGAGCAGCGGCGGCAGAAAGAAGCTCTGCAAATGCAGCTCATCGAACTGCTGAGCGAAGTCGAAGGAGCCGCCAGAGGCAATCTGACCGTGCGGGCAAACGTCACAGCGGGAGAAATTGGCACGGTTGCAGACTTCTTTAACTCGATCGTGGAAAACCTGCGGCAGATTGTCACTAAAGTCAAACAGTCCGTTGAGCAGGTTAACAGTTCGCTGGGTGAAAACGAAGGCGCGGTTCGCCGTCTGGCAGAAGAAGCCCTGAAGCAGGCAGACGAAACAACGCAAATCATCCAATCGGTTGAGCAAATGACCGTCTCGATTCGTCAGGTGGCAACCAGTGCCCGCCAAGCCGCCGAAGTTGCCCGCACCGCCTCCAGCACCGCAGAAACCAGCGGCAGCGCAATGGATCTGACTGTGCAAAACATTCTCAGCCTGCGGGAGACGATCGGCGAAACCGCTAAGAAAGTAAAGCGACTGGGCGAATCCTCTCAGCAAATCTCCAAAGTGGTGTCGCTGATTAACCAGATCGCACTGCAAACCAACCTGCTCGCCATCAACGCCGGAATCGAAGCAGCCCGCGCAGGCGAAGAAGGACAGGGCTTTGCCGTGGTTGCCGAAGAAGTCGGAGAACTGGCAGCCCGCTCTGCCAACGCCACCCAGGAGATTGAAAAAATCGTCGCGACCATTCAGCGCGAAACTAGCCAGGTGGTGGAAGCCATGGAGCAAAGCACCGCCCAGGTGGTCGAGGGAACCCATCTGGTCGAAAACGCCAAGCAGAGCCTCGGTCAAATTCTGGCAGTTTCCCGCGAAATCGACAATCTAGTGCAGTCGATCTCAGAAGCCACCGTTTCGCAGGTAGAAACCTCTTCTGCCGTGTCTCGCTTGATTGAACAGGTGGCACAAGTCTCCAAGCAGACCTCAAAATCCTCAATTCAAGTCTCCGACGCGATCCGCGAAACCGTGACGATCGCCCAGGAATTGCAGGCGTCTGTGGGTGCATTTGAAGTCGAGTAACCCTGTTGTTGGCGAACCTGTGGGGTAGGCACTGCTTACCCTACAACCCCCAAATTATTGACCAGAGGAGGTTTGAGAAACGATCGCCCCCAAAGTGCCCCCTAAAGTGTCCCTGAACCGTTCCCTAAATCGCCCCCTAGCCTCTCATTCCCACCCCATTCCCTCATCCCTCCACTCCCCACCCCTCCCCTATGTCACAGGATAAGGAACTCGCAATCCAACTTCAGTTTCTTGACGAAGCGCGAGAATATTTGAATACGCTGGATGAAGCCCTGCTCGGACTTGCCCATTACGGGGTTCATGTTGAAAAAGTCAATGCAGCCCTCCGATCGGCTCATTCGATCAAGGGGGGAGCGGGCATGATGGGCTTTACCGCCCTGAGTCAGCTCGCGCATCGGCTCGAAGACTCGCTCAAGGTGCTCAAAATTCAGCGGCAGACGATCGCCCTCGATGCAGAGCTAGAGGGACTGCTGTTGTCTGGGGTGGACTGTATGCGGCACGTCATTGACTGCGACAGACAGCAAATCGTGCTTGATCCCGCCTGGCTAGAGCGAGAGGCGATGCCCATTTTTGAGCAGCTTCACGATCGCTTGGGCGATCCAGAAGACGAAGATGCTCAGTCGATGCTGTCGCCAGAGGATGGGCATGACATTGTCCCGCTCTTGTTTGAAACCGAGGTAGAGGGCTGTTTGACCCGCCTCGAAGCCGTTTTGAGCGAAAACAATCCCTGTCTGCGCGAGGAGCTAGAAATTCTGGCGCAAGAACTGGGCGGACTGGGCGAAATGCTTCAGCTTGAAAACTTTACTCAGCTTTGTGGGTCGATTGCCGCTCACATTGCCGCCGCCCCCGATCGCATTGAGGACATCGCCCCGATCGCATTACAGGCTTGGCGACGATCGCAAGCTCTGGTCATGATCGGTCAAAGAGAAGCACTGCCAACGGCGATTGAAGTGCCCGATTTAACAGATTCGATGCCGGATTCAATCTGGAACCTGGATCAAGCGGCAGGTTTTGAGGTTTCAGTTCATCAATTTGAAGCTGAGCCTTTTGAAGCTGAACCCTTTGCAGCGGAAGCACATCATTGGGATAAATCAGATTTTACAGTAACGGACGCTGCCGCAGTTGCTGAAGCTGATGCTGCACTGCTCGAGGGATTTGCGATCGATGATCCGATTTTCGACTCTGTGAAGGACTCTGTGCTGAACGAAGCGGCTTCAGACTCACGCCCTGCCACCGTTGAGGTTACGGCAACCCAGCCAGAGAACTCCGCGATCGTTTCCCCAACGATTCCTGAAGTTACAGCAAACGCACCAGCTTCGAGTAAAGCCGGAGTTCGATCGGAAGCACGATTTGCAGAAATTAGCGTAGATACGTCTTCTCCCACGGCTGCGAAAGATACCGGAGAGAACACGGTGAGAGTTCCGGTGAAGCAGCTCGACCAATTAAGCGATTTGTTTGGTGAGCTGACGATCGAACGAAACGGGCTTGATTTACACCTGAAGCGTTTACGCGGTTTAATTCAAATTTTGAACGAGCGTGTTCAAGTTTTAGAACAGTCAAATACACACTTAAGAGATGAATACGATCGCGTTGGGGTTCAAACCGAATCCAGCCTGCCGCCTGCCCTGCGATCGTCCGACTCAACCTTGAATCTAATTCCTTATCAAACTCCGCTCCTGCCCTCAGCAGCCAGTGCACTGAATACAAGACTGAACGGTTTCGACAGTCTGGAAATGGATCGCTACAGCGATGTGCATTTGCTGTCGCAGGAAGTGATGGAAACGATCGTGCAAATTCAGGAAGTCGCCAGCGATATTGATCTCAGCCTGGAAGATACCGAGCAAACGGCGCGAGAACTCAATAAAACATCGCGTCAGCTCCGCACTCGCATGACCCAGGTGAGGATGCGTCCGCTGTCGGATATTACGAACCGTTTTCCGAAGGCACTGCGAGAGCTATCGCTGCAATACGGTAAGTCCGTTGAGCTGGTGCTGCATGGAGAAGGGACGCTGATCGAGCGCAATATTCTCGAAGCGTTGAGCGATCCGCTGATGCACCTGCTTCGCAATGCCTTTGATCACGGCATTGAAACGCCAGAAGCCCGACGGGCAAACGGTAAACCAGAGCAAGGCACGATCGAAATTACTGCGAGCCACCGCAATAGCCGCACGATTATCACGATTCACGACGACGGCGGCGGCATTCCGATCGAGAAAATCCGTGCAAAGGCGCAGCAAATGGGCTTGGATGAAACTCTGCTTGCAGCTGCCAGCGATGAAGAATTATTGTCCTTGATTTTTGAGCCAGGATTCAGCACGAGCGATCGGGTCACCGCCCTTTCCGGTCGCGGTGTAGGCATGGATGTCGTGCGTGATCGGCTGCGGCAGATTCAGGGCGAAATTAAGGTCAACACGCAGGCTGGCAGGGGCACAACGTTTATTCTGTCCGTTCCCTATACTCTGTCGGTGACGCGGGTTTTGATTGTGGAAAGCAACGGAATGCTGCTGGCGTTCCCCACCGACTCGATCCAGGAAATGATCTTGCTGCAACCCGAACAAATTATCAAGACAGCAGGCAGCGAAGCCTTCACCTGGGAAAACACGATGGTTCAATTGGTACGCCTCTCTCAGTGGCTTATGTTCAACCATCCTCGCTATCAGGACGACCTGGAAACCCCGCCTGCGATTACCGTCCCCACCGTCTTGCTTGTGAATCAGGGCAATCAGCCCGCTGGAATTCAGATCGATCGCTCTTGGGGAGAACAGGAAGTTGCCATTCGTCAGGTCGAAGGCGGTTTTCCAATGCCGCCCGGTATGAGCAACTGTACGATTCTGGGAGACGGACGGATTGTGCCTCTGGTGAACCTGCCCGAACTGCTGCACTGGATCGCAAGCTGCGAACGATCGGTCGTCGATGCTCAATCTGCCTATCCCGCCCTGTCCCCTGTGAATGGCATGAATGGCAGATTGCCCCTGGGAGGAACTGCCGAGCAATCAATCAATTTGTCGTCTGCGGGAATGCTCCCAGGAATGATTCCGGGAATGGTCGCGGGAATGTTGCCTGGAACCCCAGGGAGAATGCTGCCGAGAACTCAGCCAACCGTGCTGATCGTAGACGACTCAATCAACGTTCGCAAATACCTGGCACTCACCCTCGAAAAAGCCGGATATAGCGTCGCCCAAGCCAGAGACGGACAAGATGCCCTCGACCAACTTTCTTCTGGGCTGCACGTCGAAGCCGTCATCTGCGACATCGAAATGCCCCGTCTCGACGGCTACGGCTTCCTGGCACGCATTAAGTCAGACCCCCACCTCGAACAAATTCCGATCGCCATGCTCACCTCTCGCAGCGGAACCAAACACCGCCAACTTGCGATCAACCTCGGCGCATCCGCCTACTTCTCCAAACCCTACAACGAGCAAAGCCTCCTCCAAACTCTGGAACGTCTGCTTGAGCTTACTCCCGCTGGTTGATGGATCGATATCCCTCCACTCCCTCATCTCCTCACCCCTCCACCCCCCAATGTCCTCCTTCCTCTCCCGCCGCGTTCTCCACCGTCGCTCAGATGCAATCCAGCCGCTGATCACCTTTCAACTTCAGCAATTGTGGTTTGCTCTGCCGATTCTGGTGGTGCAGCGCGTCATTCCGCTTCAGCAGGTGTATGGTCAGTCGGCGAATGGGAGCCTCAGCCTGACCCACTATCAGAATCAAGAGATTGTGGTGATGGACATTCGATCGCGGATTTTCACCGATCTTTCCCCCACTCTTCCACCCGCCGACTCAGAAGAAATGCCTGCCGCCCAGCCCCATCTGCTGATCCTTGACTACCGGGAAGGGGAACTCATGGGAATTCGGCTGGATGCGCTTCCGGTTTTGCGTCGCGTTCCCCGATCTGCCTTCGCCCCCGTGCCGCCCACCTATTTGCTCGAAAGCGGCATTCGCTGTGTCAGTGCCCTGGTCACACCCGCTGACTCAGAGCCAATGTTTTTCCTGAACCTGGAGCAACTTTTTGAGGTTCGATTATTGCAAAGCGCAACCTCGCGGGAATCCCTGCCTGCGTCTTCCCCTATTGAACGATCGTGATAAGCACAAGCCATGAAAGTAATTGATATTAAAACCGATATTAGACCTGTAATGAACGTTCAAATTCTCCTGCCGATCGCCGCAATTCTGCTTGCCATCGTGCCGATCGCCCTTCGGTTTACAGTCATGCCGCCGGAGCCGTCGGGGACAGAATCATCAGAAGACAAACCCCTGATCGCGCTGCCGATTCGCCCTACGCTGCCGCCGATCGATCGCATTAATCAGACCAATCGTTGCCCAGACTGTATCCTGGAGCAAGTTGACCTGCAAGGCCGTGACCTGAGCCGGATTGATTTGACTCGTGCAAATCTCAGACAGGCAAAGTTCACTAAAGCAATTTTGATCAATGCCATGCTGGTGCGGGCAATGCTGCGAAATGCCAATTTTCAGGAGGCACAGTTGCAGGGGGCAGATCTAGGCGAAGCAGACCTGCGAAACGCTAACCTTCAAGAGGCACAGATGCTGCACAGCAGCCTATCCAGAGCAAATCTCACCGAGGCACAGCTCCAGGACGCAGAACTCCGCGACGCTGACTTAAGCAATGCCAACTTACAGGAAGCTAACTTTACCAATGCCAGCCTTTATGGAGCCATCCTTCGCAATGCGAATCTGCGAGATGCAAATTTTACTGGAGCCGATCTACGCTACGCTGATTTATCCGAAGCAGACCTCACCGGAACGAATCTAACGAATGCTCGCCTCGATTTTGCCACGCTGCCTCCCGACTGGCGATCGCCCTAAATCGCTCCTCACAGCAGGCAGTATTTCCTCTGTAACATCTGTAAATCAGATTTTCGCTTTTCCCGGTCTTCTCCGCGACAGAACATCAGCAAAAGCGCAACAAAAAAGCGATCGATCGCAACCAATCGCTCCAATTTAATTTTTCTATTGAGCTAACAATTAAGCGAACAGCGGACATCTAGCCCTGCTTTGAGCCGTGATGCACTGTTTTAACCCACTTGAGCTGCTTCGGACGAACAGCCATTCGCAGCGTCGTGCTTGCCATTACTGGGATCCAGTGCAGCATGTAGAGCGTTCCGAACAGGGTTTGTGCCATTGCATTTGCTACCCCGATCGGCAGTCTTCTCGATCGGGCTGTGCCCGCTGCGCTTTGCGATCGCACCGTTTCCTTTTGTGTTGCCCGAATGCCCAGGAACAGATTGATCAGCGAGAACGTGATCATCAGACTGGTGATCGGAGCCAGCACCGGAGGCGTACTGCGGACGATCGCCATCAGCATATCCGGTACAGAGGCAGTGGGTAGAAGGTACTGCGACATCATGAACATCAGCAGGTCGATCGATTTTGTTGTGCCCATGCGGTTGCGAACCAGCAGTCGCCAGTAGTCCAGGTATCGCTGATAGCCGCCTTCTGCCCAGCGGTTGCGCTGATGCCAGAGCGCGGTTGCCGTGGTGACGCCTTCTTCACCAACGGGAGGAGTCATCAGCAGATCAATTTCCCAGCGATTCAGGTGCAGCCGCAGCGTCAGATCGAGATCGTCAGTAATCGTTTCCTCGTTCCAGCCGCCGCAGTGTTCCAGGGCAGCTCGCCGCACAAATTGACCGTTGCCCCGCAGTTCGCCAATGCCGCCGATCGCGATCCGCTGCTGCTGCACATAGCTATCAAATGCCATTTCTGCAGTCTGTCCGCGTGTCCAGAGATTGGTCAATCCATTCACGATCGCCTTCCGCACTTGCACTGCCCCAATCGTTTCGCGATCGAACAATGGCGCAACCCGTCGCAAAAGCTCCTTCGGAACCTGGGCATCAGCATCAAAGACGGCAATAATATCGCCCTGCGTCAGTTCCCAGACTTCGTTCAGCGCACCCGATTTTCCCCCTCCCGCATTAGCAGAACGTCGAACTACATGAAGCTGCGGATAGTCCTGTGCCAGTTTTTCTAGAACCTGCGGGGTGCGATCGGTGCTGTTGTCGTCAATGATCCACAGGTCGTAGCGGCTACTCGGATAATCCAGGCTGCATAAATCTTTAACCAGAGAGCCAATCACGGCTTCCTCATTTTTTGCAGCAACCAGCATCGAGACATAGGGACAGGCTTCGGGATCGTCGCTCGATAGCAGCTTCGCCGGGGGAAGCGGACGCGCCAGCAGCACTCGCAGCGCATGAATGCTCATAAGCGTGGTTAAACCCCAAACCAGCCAGATGCCCCAAGATAGCAGATGCAGAGCGATCGTGCCGCCCCAAATCATCGTGATTGCAACGGCTGCTTTTTGTCTTCGTCCTTCCATGCCTCGATCGAATAAATGACTGCTGGTGAGAGAATCGTCCAAGTCATTGTCATCTAGGGGTTCAGGAAGATTAGACAGGAGTGAGTTCATTCTTATTGGATCGCTGAAGGAATCGCTTTCGCGCCAGGAATTCGCCGGCATAGGTCATTTGATTGAGAAACCAGTATTTGTCAACGCCCTTGAAAAAGCTGGGGATCAGGTAACACCAGACCGTGCAGCCTTCGCATACCGATAGCTTGCCCTGCGACTGACGATATTCCTCAACCGTTTCCGATTCCCGATACAGCTCATAGAGCCGACCCTCGATCGGCACTCCGGTTTGAGCAAAGTGATAGCAAGGCAGCAATAGCTCATCGTGTGGCGAAATGGCGATGACTGCATCCACCGCTTTACAGCGTGGGTTTTGCGTATCGTTGCCGCCCGCCTCGATAAATGCCAGAGCAGCCTTATTGTAGCCAACATTTCTATACCTTCTGGCAGTTGACTCGATTGCCTGAGCAATCTCTGGTGTCGGATTTTTCTTGCTGTTGTAATTGCTGTGTGCCGTAAATGCCGGGTTGAGCCAGACCCGCACCCCCAGCTTTTGCCCCAGCTCTGCCACCCCGCCGATGCGATCGTAGTTTTGAGCCGTCACCGTGTGATTCAGCACCGGATATTCGCCGAGCGATAGGGCAAGTTGAACGGACTCAACTAGCGTATCGAAGATTTTCACGCCTCTGGAGTGGTCGTGGGTTTCTGCGTCTGCGCCATCTAGCGAAAAGTTGAGGAAATCTACTAATCCCTGAATTTCCTTTGCCTTCTTGGGGTAGAGGATCGTATTAGTGGTCATGCTGGTTGTGAAGCCAAGCTGTTTTGCAGTCTGATAGATTTGCCCAACATCATGACGCAGCAGCGGTTCACCCCCGGTAAAATCCACATACCTCACGCCTAATCGCCTCAAGTCGCGCAGATTATGCTCGATCGTTTCCAGGCTTGCCTCCTGCTTTGGCTCCAGTGCCCAAATGTCGCAGAAGTGGCAGCGAGCATTGCAGCGGTAGGTCAGATAGTAGTTGGCAATGAGGGGCGGCATAGGTTTCTAGAGGTAAACTTCTAGGGTTTGGAGATGACTAGATGGGATAGCGCAATGCCCGTCTTCAACGTTCTTGATAAACGCTTTTGTTTCCAGACAAGCCATCCCGACGATGAGCGCATTCGCTTTCATCAATCTTTCGACACTTGGAATAGTCTATCAAGGTTGCGGAGAAATATTGAGAAAATTAGTGAGCCTGCTCTGGCAGTCTTCTAACCCGATGATTCAGCAGGAAGGCAGAACCGTTGCCGATCGCCCTGGCTTGAGCATAGACATAAAAAAGCCCGCAGTTGCGGACTCAGGAAAGCAGTCTTGCATTAAATCAAATCGTAATCAGGAGTAGAAATAAAGAAAACCTTCAGGCAGGAAATCGATCAATATCAATCGATATTTATGCTCTATCCATGCTTTGTCTAGGCTTCAAGCATTGAACCCGACGCAAACTTGATAGAGTTGCTCCGCTGGAGCCAAGTGGCTACAGGGCATTTTGCAGTCTTGCATGATGGACTTTCGGCAGCCTCCACCAGGGAACACGCGGATACTCATGATGCTCTTCGTGATAGCCAAAGTGGTAGCAAGCTAGGAACGAGAGCAGGGTTGGTAGTGCGAAAGTTTTGGCACGATGGGCACTGGGATAACCGCCTTCGGGTTCTCGATGCGGCAGAAACGTCCCGAAGAAGAAGAGCTGAAGCGAGCTTGCGATCGACGGAATGACCCAAAACAGCACCAAATTTTTCTCAGGAATGTGCAGACAGAACTCTGCCAGGTTAAAAATCACCATCAGCCCAACTAGCCGCCGCCAACTCCAGTAACCCTGCATAAAGTGCAGATACCAGACGATCGGGTTTTTATGCTTGCCGTCGTGAAAATCGGGATCAAGTTCGCTAGCCGGATGGTGGTGGTGCATCCAGTGCTTTTTCAGCAGCTTCTTATAGGAGAATAAGCCGTAGAGCAACACGCACAGCGTTCCGATCGTGTTGTTCACTTTAATATTCGATGGGAAAAGCGCGCCGTGCATCGCATCGTGGGCAGTAATAAACAGTCCCGTGTAGAGGAACATCTGCCAGAGCATCATTGCCGGGATAACCCAGCCGGGGATTTGATTCAGATTAAGCGAGAGCAGACCGATGAGGCTGGCTGCCCAGATGCCAATAACCCCAAGCGCGATTATGAGCGCCAGCGATGACTCGGAAGCGGCTTTTTGCTCAATCTCACTTGGATGCGGATAGTTGTACGATGCGCCAGTCAATCTTCTACTCCTTTCTCTACTGAATCTCTACCAAATCAATTTCTACTGAAATAATCTCTACTGGAATAGCTACCAGGGAGATTTCGTCTCTATCAAGGGTTGCTTGTAAGGATCGCTTGAGTTTATTTACAAAACTTAACATAAATAGTTAAGCATAGCCCTAAGCCAATCGCAATCAATCAAACTAGCGATCTCTCTGTTGGTTTCCTGCCTCTCTAGTCAGGGACTCAAGGCAATGATTTTTGAAGGACGCGATCGATAAGCAAAATTTGTAGGTTGAATAAAACCAAAGCTCTGCTTCAGGACGTACCAGTTCTTTCTTAGGATTTGCTAATTGCAAAAGGCGATAGAGCAATAAAGCAAGTCATTGGTCTTTAGCCAGATTAAAGTTGCGTTCCAACCCTGCTAGACTGACTTGTTTCTTCCTTTGATTGCTTCGCAAATCTACTTTTTTCAGTTCACAATATTGAAAGAACTGGTACCTTTCATCACCCTATCTGATGAGTCCCGAATCAAAGTATTAGGACAGGTGAAGCAGGTCACGCACGACGCTATAACCGCCCAGATCCCACAGCAGGTATGCAGCGAAACCGATCATTGCTAAACGACCATTCCACAATTCTGCCTGGGGATTCCAGCCGAAGACAAAAGCATTGCGGTCGACCTGGTTGTAAGCCTTAGCAACGGGGGGTAGATCGGTAGAACGAGTTTCCATGATTAAGCTCCTTAGGTTGTGCTTGTTAACTTCGTACTTGTTGAAATCGGGTGCAATCGAATTACGATTGATGAGTTCATCCTAGTTTACCGTTTTGATGTTTGCAGTCTGTCTAGAGTTCTAACCTGTGCTTGTCTTCGAGAAGCCTAAAGAATGAGGAGTTTTACTTTAATGTCGCCCTGGTTATAGAGGCATTGCTTCATCTTCCAACAGGCTTATTCACTCTTATAGAACTGCTGCGTAAATAAGGAGTAATCATTAGCGCTGGTGTGATGTCGGTGTCAGAATTAATGTAAAAAACAACGTTAAAAATAAAGAAGAAATAAAGTTTGCTGGTGAAGTAAGGATTGGGTGATTGATCATCCTTTTCTCTGGAAAACACTGGTTCAAAGCTTTACAGCGCAGCAGCTATTTGAGCAACTACTGTTCAGGCACTCAAGGTTCAAGCACTCTAGCCAATTTCAGCAAAAGCTCCTCCCAACATGGCTCATCAACCTATCTTCTATGCCCCTGATTCTAATCAGCAGGCAATGCCAGGCAGTTTCCCTGCCAGCGCGATCGATGCCTTGCCGCTCGTGCTAACGCTCAAACTGGATTCCGCTAGCTTCGATCGGCTCAATCAACTCCGACAGAAATATTTCCCCAGCCATCGCAATTTTTTGCCTGCCCACGTAACGCTGTTTCATGCCCTCCCCGGGAATCAGGAAACCAGCATCCGCGAGACGCTGCAAATCGCCTGTGCGAATACGGCTCGATTTCCCCTGGCTTTTCCGACGCTGCGCTTTCTTGGCAGGGGCTTTGCGGCTGAGATCGAGGCTCCCGAATTAATACAGTTGCAGCACCAGCTTATGGCGGACTGGCACTCAGAGTTAACGCCGCAGGATCGGCAAAAGTACAAGCCGCACGTCACGATTCAAAACAAGGTTTCGCCTGAGGTGGCTAAACTCCAATACGAACAGGCTGCAAGAGCGTGGCAACCGCTGAGCGGGTTTGGTGAAGGGCTGTTGCTGTGGTACTACAAAGGTGGACCCTGGGAACTGGTTGAAGCGTTTGAGTTTCAGTCCAATTCTCCTAATGGAGAAACAGGTTCGCATTGTGCTGAGGCTGGAACTACCCCTTTGGATAGAAGGTAAAACCCGGACATAGCAAATAGGGTAGAGAGGCGGCTGCCTATCCGTGGTTAAGTCTTGCTTTTTAGTTTTGCGATGAAGCGAGCGACTGCTGGAAGTCATCTGCGTTTTTTCGATCGCCTCTCTCTGCGTATAAGTGCAGTTATGATGACCAATCCGTCTCGATCGGGTCAACCGTCTGAACCCAGTGGCTCAGATCTGATTGTGAATCCCGCCACCTATCCAAGTATCACCACGCAGCTTTCGGAAAACGTCATTCTGACGACCGTAGACGATTTGCACAACTGGGCGCGACTTTCGAGTCTTTGGCCTCTGCTGTATGGAACCGCCTGCTGCTTTATTGAGTTCGCTGCCTTGATTGGTTCGCGTTTTGACTTCGATCGCTACGGTCTGATCCCCAGAGCTTCTCCGAGACAGGCAGACCTGATCATTCTGGCAGGTACGCTAAATATGAAGATGGCACAGCCGACCCTGCGCCTGTATGAGCAGATGCCCGATCCGAAATACGTGATCGCGATGGGAGCCTGCATGATCACAGGTGGGATGTTTAGCGCAGACTCGCCAACAGCGATTCGTGGAGCAGACAAGATTTTGCCGATCGATGTCTATATTCCCGGTTGCCCGCCGCGCCCAGAAGCAATCATGGATGCGATCATCAAACTGCGAAAGAAAATTTCGGCAGAAACGGTGCAGGAACGTGGGGTGAAAGGTCAAACGCATCGTTACTACACCACCACCCATAAAATGAAGCCAATTTCAGCAATTCACGACGGCAACTACCTGCGAGCTGACAGTCGAAATAAGCCGCCTGAGCAAATTGCGGCAGCACTGGGCACAGAAATGCCGCCTGCACTGCAAACTCAGGTGTTCCGCGGCAGTGAGCGCATTCGCAGCGAAGAGCGCAATCTAGATACTTCTAGAGTCGAGGGTTCCGTAGAAGACATGTAAATTCCCTTGCTCAACTATCAGTACATCGCTCTGGTGTACAGTAGTGTTCCTTTTGATATAACCGATCGCTTAACCATGCAGTTCTCTCGGTAGACGTATGAGGCGATCGGTTTTGTTATTTTGATTGCAATCGTAGAAAGGTTGAACTTTAATTCAACGTGAAAAAGCTGCGGTATCGGCAAATTTTCAGCTTGAGTCAGGAATTTGTGCGTCGATCAAATCGCTGAACTAAACCGCAATCAATCCGGCGATTGATACGAAGATTGACAAGAGGAAAAAGACAGCAATGAATCGAACGAATCTAAAAAATCAAGTTTGGGTCAGTACGTTTGCGATCGGATTACTCGCATTTCCGCTCACAACTACTGGGCTGGCACAAACCTCAGGTGGTGCAGGTAGCACCGGAACCTCTGGAACGGCAACCACTACGGGAACCACCGGACCCTCTGGAACTGGAACAGGAACGACTGGAACCTCTGGAACTGGAACAGGAACGACCGGAACAGGAACGACCGGAACTTCTGGCACTTCTGGCTCAGCCGGGACAGCAGGTAGCACCTATGGCTCACCAGGAACGACTGGGACTTCTGGCACTTCTGGCTCAACAGGGACTGGGGCAACCGGAACCGGGACGGGCGGCTCAACCAATAGCCCCTCGATCGCACCTGGATCCACCGGAACGCTGACTTCTCCCGGTTCGTCTGGCACTTCTGGGACTTCTGGCACTTCTGATACAGGAACCTCTGGCACGGGAACGACTGGCACAACAGGTACCGGAACCACCGGAACCACCGGAACCTCTGGAATACCCGGAACGAACGAAACGACCGGAACCTCTGGAACCACTTCCGGCTCCGGCACGACCAGCACAACGCCCGGCAATTCTTCGACCACGGTGATTATTTCACCGACGGCTTCTCCCAGCCCTGTAACTGAAAGTCCAACGACAACCACGACGACCACGACCTATCGAAACGTCCGTGGCGATCGAAATAACAACCTGGGCTGGTTAGGCTTACTCGGTCTGCTGGGACTAATTGGCTTGACGCGCAAATCTCGTCAGGCAACTGTCCATCGTGAAACTGAATCCACGCGACCGGGTTCCAGATTCTAAAAAAGACAACAAAACAAACAGCGGATGGTTCAGGATTAATTCTTTCGCTTGTTGTGTTTTGTTGATTGGTTCAGTGGGTTGATCTGAAGTGCTGATCTAAGTAGAACAGCCAGCAATTACCGATCGCTCACGGGTCTAAGCAGGGTGGGTTAGTGAACAGCTGCCCACCCCATTGAAATTTTCACTCTGCCTTTGTCAACCTTATTTTGCTGTGTTGGTATTGCATTATGAATTCCTTTGTTGACCCTAATCAGCTTGAAAACTTCTTTAGTGCCAAACTCTCCGAACCTCCCTATTTTCTGCTGGCAGCCGGTTTATTTATTTGCCTCACATCCGGCTTAGCCTTCGCTGCATCGGTTCGCGCCGAAATGGGACGCTGGTACAAAAACCCCAATGTTGGGTCTTTCTCGCGCTGGATTCGGCTTCAGGTAGCTTTTCCCTTTGCGGGCGTTTTGCTGGGTATAGGGGTTGGGCTGGCAGCCACCCTCATGACTGTTGGGGTATCAACCGTGTTTGCCTGGATCATTACGCTGCTCGTAACCCCGCTTGCTGGAGGATTCCTCTGGTCACGCATTGGTAAACAAATGGGACGAGAAGCATTAAATTTTTACATCGATCAGCAAATGCACCACCAGTCCTAATGAATAAATTTGTTTGGGTTTGATTTTGTCCTTCTACTGATCCGTGCAATTTGTGATTTATGAATGGGGCAACTGCCCCTTTTTTAGGTCTGCTGCTTTTTGTGATTTGCTGCAAATCTCTAAACTAGAGCTAAAACTAGAACTGGGTCTCGCTGCTCCCTGACTCAAAAACCTTCTGTAGATTACAAAAGGCGATCGAATCTAGAGAGTAGCCAGACCCAGCAAATAAATAATCAGAACGATCGGCGAGTGATCAGTTCAACGCAACACCTTAGCGTTTACCGCGGTAGGGCACTTTGTTCAAGTAGTCGATATCCGATGCCCGCAAAGATTGGGAATAGTTCCCTTTTGCACCGATCGAAGATGCCATGTCGCGATACTTGCGCGGATCGCCTTCCTGCAACTGACGCTCCTGGAATTTGCGGTTGTAAAACTTCTCCACCACAAAACGCCAGTCGGTCTTGACGGTTCCTACGGTTTCGCGGAAGCCCTCACCGTAGCGGGGAGTCACTAGATTAAACGGACGACCTTCCATCCGCTTGCGCTGGTAAGGCACGGTGTTGTCGCCAAATGCCTGGGTATATTCTTCGCTGTCGAGCAGTGCATCAATAAAGCCATAGAAGCCCAGCGTTGCCACTTTGATCGACCAAGCGATTTTTTCGTCCTCATTGTAGGCAGAACGACCGAGCAGCCGTTTCAGGCAGATATCGACCAGACGATAGTTATCGTTGACCTCAACGACCTGGCTGTAAAACCGCTCAGACTTGGCTAAGCCACGAATAAAATCGCGTGTCGTAATCGCCCGGTTCTTGAGCTGAGACTCCAGCGCAGAGTGACGGTTGAACTTGAGCGTTTGATGCTCGCTAAACACCTGACGGTAGGAAGCCCAGATCACTTCCTGCATCTCCGAAGCGGAGGCAGCATCCTCAAGGCGATAGATGTAAGGTGTATCTTCGTTTTGATCTGCCGTGCCAAAGCTCTCAACACGGTGATTTTGTGTGGTTGGTCTGTATTTAAGCAAGGGCAATGCCATGCTAGATCTCCCTTGTGTAATCGTGATGTGCAAAATCGGGTTATCTCATTTTGGGGCTGTGCGGCGCAGCTTCCCTTGGCTTATTATCCCGTGGAATGGCGCGAAATGAATAGCCTTAGCCGCTTCTCTGGCTTTAGCCAATTGCTCCTGTCAGACTGGAGGCGAGCAGCGTGATCGTACAAACCAGAACCAGCAGCAGCAGCACTCCACTCACACGCCCCCAGTTAATCCCTGCTAGGAATCGAGCCAGGTCAAAGGGTCGATCGAAATCCAGCTCAAACCGAGGGGTTGGCACGTATGGCTTTGGCTGGGGCAGTTTGTCCCGGTAATCGGCTCCATAGCGAGGCGTAAAGCTAAAGGGGCGATCGCTTAAGCGTTTCCGCTGATAAGGAACGACCATATCGCCAAAGGTGCGAGTATACTCCTCGCTGTCAATTAGCGCATCAACAAACTGATGCCAGCCCTTCGTCGCAATTTGTATCGACCAGGCGATTTCTTCCTCGCTATTGTAGGGCGCACGTCCCAGCAATCGCTTCAGGCAGATTTCGACCAGGCGATAGTTATTGTTTGGTTCAACCACTAGCCGATAAAACCGCTCAGATTTTGCCAGTCCCCGAATGAAATCGCGCACGTTGATCGATCGATTCTTAAGCTGCGTTTCCAGCGCAACATGACGGTTAAACTGGAGCATTTCCTGCTCATTAAACACCTGCCGATAGGCAGCGCGAATCAGAGCTTCTTGCTCAATAGGTGTGGTTGCGGCTTCCAGGCGAAAAACATAAGGAGTGTCCTCGTTCAGGTCAGCCGTTCCAAAGCTGGAAACTCTCTGGTTCTGGGTAGTGGGCTTATACTCAAGCAGAGGCAAAGTCATACCGATTCTCCTAATGAACTGCAATGAACGAGTCTAAATGTTCGATGTCGGAGGAGCAGTAGAAATCTCTTGCGGCGATCGAATTCAGTTTCTCCAGGCAGCAGGCAAGAGATTCAGTCAAAGACGTTCTTGAGTGCAGGTGTGATATTCGGGGACGTTTATCCCTTAGGTCGGGGCAGTCCGCAAACTACCCTGACAGAATTGATTCAGCAAACGAGTAACTTGGAGCAGGAAAAGGTCAGAGTGTTTGATTCGCAGAATGATTCATGCGATCGTTCCGCTTTCCATGTCTTCAACCCTATCCATCAATTCAATTAATCGATGAATTGAATCAATTGACTGGTGCTCAAACTGCTCTATTTCACCCTTTACCGTACCGGAAAGCCCGCTGTGGTGCTAATCGAAACCCGCGTGTCCTGGAGTTTGGTGTCGCGGCTGGTATCAGGAATTTGAATATTCTTGGTACTCACCGGAGTCATTTGCTTCGGCGTAATCTTGATCGATCGCGCCATGTCCAGGAAGTTTTTCACATCGCCCCACTTATACCGCTCGGTTTCCAGGCGATCGCGCCAGTAGTCGCCATAGCGGGGTGTCACCAGGTTAAACGGACGATCCTTGTAGCGACGACGCTGATAGGGAACGGTCGTGTCGCCGAAGTTGGTGCTGTACTCTTCGCTGTCTACCAGCGCATCCACAAAGCTATCAAAGCCAAGCGTGGCAATTTTGATCGACCAGGAACGCTTCTCGTCTTCGTTATAGGGAGCACGACCCAGCAATCGCTTCAGGCACACTTCCACAATCCGATAGTTGGAGTTTGTTTCCACTACCAATCTGCGGAAGGTTTCTGACTTTGCCAGACCTCGTACAAAGTCGCGTACGGTGATCGATCGATTCTTGAGCTGAGACTCCAGATCACTCTGACGGCTGCTGCGCAGGATAACGTGCTCGCTAAAAACCTGACGATAAGCTGCCCAGATCATTGCTTCCAGATCCGTGTTATCTGTGCAGTCTTCAAGCCGATAGACGTAGGGCGTGTCTTCACCAGGAACCTCATAGCCCGGAACTCGATGATTCCGTGAGGAGGGGGTGTATTCAAGCAGAGGAATGGTCATGGTGTTACTAAAGAGGAAATAAAGGAATAAAAGTAAATGATGAGAGCCGATGAGGAAAGGCGGGTGGATGTGAGAAGGGCTGAAGATCCCTTCTAGTCCCCCTTTTATAAAGAGGTAATTACCTGATGCAGATAGCCCTTAAGCAAATAGGAGGCTGTACGGCTCAAAGTTCTCCCTTTTTAAGCAGGATTTAAGGGATCTCAACCGTCTTGCCACCCACCTACAAACTCCTCTAAACCTTTGGCATGTTGTACAGATAGCGGTAGGGCAATGCCACATTGGTTGCCTTCACCGTCGGCTTTACTTCACCTGCACTGCGGCTCGAATCAGGAACCTTAATCGTGCTGGAAGTTGCCCGCGCCACGTCCCGCTGCGAATCCTGCTGCGGAATCAGGAGCGACTGCGCCATGTTAAAGAACATCGGCGACACTGCTTGACGAATAACTTTGCGATCGAGGTTGCCGGATTGATACTGCCGTACCTGGTAGTAGGAGCGAGTTTGCAGCTCCATTTCCAGCATTCGGTTCCGCCAGTAGTCGCTATAGCGCGGGTTGGTCAGGTTAAACGGGCGACCTTCCATCCGGCGACGCTGATAAGGAACCACATCATCGCCAAAGTTTTGCCTGTACTCGTCGCTGTCCACCACTGCATCAATAAAGCCGTGCAGTCCTTTGGTAGCAATCACGATCGACCAAGCAATCTGCTCATCTTTACTGTAGGATGCCCGTCCTAAAAACCGCTTGAAGGTGAGATCGACAATGCGATAGTTCGAGTTCAGGTCGGCAATCTCATCGCGGTATACGTCCGACTTGCCCAGCCCTCGAATGAACTCTCGCACTGAAATCGCCCGGTTCCGCAACTGAGATTCCAGCGCAGGCTGGCGATAGCTTTCCAGAACCAGATGTTCGCTAAAAATCTGCCGATAAGCTGCCCAGATGATCTCGTTTACGTCAGTGTCCGAGATGGCGTAGCTCAGGCGGTAAAGGGTAGGGTCGTCCTCATCGGGGACATCGTAGCCCTCCACGCGCTGATTTTGGGTCTTAGGAGTAACTTTGAGAAGAGGGATCGACATTGTTTAACCTAGTGTTTTGTGTACAAAGGGGGGAGTAGGAAAGGGGGAGTAGGGAGTGGAAATTAGCTACTTGCCTACCAGTTCCTGGAGTGCTTTCTGGCTTCTTGCCTGTACTGCTAAATCTGCATCCTGCTCCGCAATTTGCCGCAACTGCTGTTCGATCGCCGGATGCAAAGAATTGGCTGCACCTGCCAGTACCTCTAGTGCCCCGATTGCTGCATAGCGCAAAGACCAGTCGGAGTCCTGGCTAATTTTTATCAGCGAGGTCATCACCTGTTCTTGAACCGATGCCCTGTTGTCTTCAGGGAGCCAGTCCCAGCAAAGAGAACCGAGTCCCCTAGTTGCAGCCCGCCGCACACTCGGCGCAAAATCTGCTTCAGCTGCCGCCAGCAATACCTCTAGCGCACGCGGATCGCCAATACCTACTAGTGCCCGAATCGTCCAGGCTCTTGCACCATAGTTGTAGTCGTCCACCAGATTGAGCAAGGGCTGAACCGCGATCGCACCCATTTGCACCAGACCCCGCACTGCGATCGCCGCAGCCCCCGGATTATTAAATCCCAGAGCGCGAATCAGCGTCGGAATGCCTGCCTCCTGCTGGGCTGCTGCCAATGCCTGCACCGCACCAACCAATCGTTCGGGCGAATCTGCCTGATCGATCGCATCAATCAGCGGCTGGACATTAACGGAGTTAGAGATTGTCATCGGGCAAGAAAACATCAGAAAAGGTGAGGAATCGGGAATAGAGACTTAAACGAGTGAGCCAATTTGACAGGTTTGTTGTAGGGAGGATATCCCGCTTGCTACAGCAAACTGTCCATCAAATCCATCAGTTTCAGCGCGTCCGGCGACAGAGCAGCTCCCGATCGAACCTGATGTTCCAGCAAGCCTTTCAACGAGAACAGCTTGAAGCTATTTTCAGCGGCAGCCGTGGCAATTGCTTCAGCCGCAGGCAGATAGCCTACCGCTCCCAGGTCAGACAACGCAGCGCGACGCAAATTGATATCGCTTCCGGAAAGGGCAGCGACCAATCGATCGCCATACTGCGCCTCATCGGTGAGCTGATACATGGCGCGGGCAGCGGCATACTGTACTCGTCCCAGCGAATGAGCTAGGAAAGGCTGAATAAAGTCGATTGCTTCTTGCTGCCACGGGGTTCCGGGCGCGAGTGCCCCCAGAGCTTCCATGACTGCCTCGATCGGTTCTGCCAAGTGAGGACGACCCGGAACAGGCTGAGCCGCCTCCAGACCGCCTTGCAAAAGTGGCAACAGAGCTGGAACTGCCGACGCATCGCCAAGCATTCCTAAAGACTGTGCGGCTGACTCGCGAACATAAAAATCTTCGCAGGACAAACACGCTACTAACCCCGGAACCGCCCGTCGATCGTCTAGCTTACCCAATGCCCTTGCCGCATTTCGTCGCAGCGGATAGCCGCCCAACTCGGTGCGATCGGACTCGTCCTGTAAGGCTGTAACGAGCGCATCGACTGCCGCAGGCTCTTTAACGCGAAATTTGCCCAGCCACCAGGCAGCGTAGTACCGCAAGCTCAGGTCAGGATGGGTCAAATTAGCAATTGCCTGTTCGATTGTGAGGTCGCCTGGGGAGCCGCCGGGCTCAGAAGGATTATTCCGATCGATTGAAGATTCCAGCATGAAACACGCACCAATATGCAGGCAAACTGCCCGCCTAGAAGCGATTTAGCTTAACGAGTGAGATCAAGACCCTTAAAGCTGAATCGTTGCAAAGCACCTCCCCCACTGGGGAAACGGCAGGCTGACTGCCGCTGCCCAATTAATTTGCCGACGCCTGCGCCGACTCTTCTGCCGACAAAGGCTCGATATTGACAATCTTGCCGCCCATTCGCAAAATGCGCTGCATTTCTTCGTTCATCCGGTTATAGGGCACAGTGATAAACACGCTGCCGCTCCGACGAATCGAATAGTTATTGCGATCGTTTTCTTCGTTTTGACGCAGACCGACCACCTCATAACGGAACATCCGGCTTCCAGAGGGGCTATTTGCTGAACCACCAACCGCAGCTTGTCCAAACATGAGTCGAATACCTCCTGAATGAGCTGTTGAAATAAAAGCTGAAGTGCGTGCAGAGCGACAGGCTAAACCCCTTTTCTCCAAAGCAGCGGCTCACCTGAGGAATAAACCAGAGCAATGGGAAAAGCGACCCTAAAACCCATCGCCCAACACGCTATGCTAGCCTGACAGACGGATTACGCAGGCGAAACGCTCACAATCCTGCCGCCCTGACGGTGGATTTGCTGCATCTTGGGAAGCATCTGATTGTAGGGAACCAGGTATGCTGTGCTGCTACGCCGAACACTGGGATAGCCAGAGCCTCGCAGTCCCGCCACTTCCAAGCGATACATCCGGGCTTCGTCACCTGCAACCGAGCCGCCTAGGCACTTTGCAGGCGCAACATCGTTTGATGCCCGATAGTGGGACCAACCGCCGTTGCTGCTCGAAGGAGCCATAATCGACGAAGTTTTATTTTGCGCCAGTTCCCGTGCCAGACGCGAGTTGTTGCGCTCGGTTTGGGCACGATCGCTGTTGGCATAGCCACGATACAAACGGAACATCCGGTTAAAACCTACCGTTCTCGACCCGGTATGAACATCGAAGCCCCGGTAGTAGGGCACAATATTCTCGCCGAAGTTCGACTGGTACTCTTCCGAATCAACGTAGGAATCAATCTCAGCATCAAATCCCTGGTTCTCGTAAAGATCCAGGTGATTGATCACTTCGCTCTCATCGTAAGGAGCGCGACCCAACAAATGCTTGTAGTTGAGTTCGATCACGCGCGTCTGGAAGTTGGGGTAAAGGAACTTCTCTTTATACAGTTCTGACTTCGCCACGCAGCGCACAAACTCTCGCACTGAGATCTTGCGATCGCGCAGCAGAGACTCTGCACTGGTCAGACGCTCTGACTTCATCAAATAATCGTTGCCCAACACCTGCCGATAGACGGCACGAATCACATTTTCTACATCCTCCCTGGTCGAAGTAGGACGCAGTTCTACCCGTGCCGAATCGCTAAATGCCGACGTGCCCAACCGGGACGCTGCTGTTGTCACAGCCATAGGTTATCTCCTCCAACTTATCTGTTCTGTCTTAACAGAGCGAGAATGCCAACAAGCAAGACGAGGCTAAGGAACGAAGAAGGAAAGGAAAATGAAACAAATTGCGAGTTAAATTTTAAAAAGGCAATACAGCATTTTCTAATTGAAGGAAAATAGAGCCGATCGTTTGGGGTTCCGAGCAGGCTTGCCCTTCATCCTCCATTCCTCATCCCTTTCCCCTAAATATCTTCAGATAGACGAACATTCTCAAATACTCGAATACCTGTAGATACACTAAGCCCGGAAAGATAAACCATCGCTAGCAAACAACCAGCAACCGCATACCTTTCCGGGCTGCACGATCAATTAGCTTAGAGCGTTGATCGCGTAGTCGATGTAGGCATTTGCTTCAACAGCAGCTTGACCTGTGATACCGTGGTTAGCCTTGATGTGCTTCAGAGCTTCCACATACCAGCTCGGAGACAGGTCAAAGGTGCGGTTGATTTCGTCCAAACCAGCAACCAGGTACTCATCCATGGGACCCGTACCACCTGCAACGAGGCAGTAGGTTACCATGCGGAGGTAGTAGCCGATATCGCGAGAGCACTTAGCCTTACCGCGAGCATCAGCAGCGAAGTTAGATCCCTGAGTTTGAGTCGTGTAGGGGAACTTTTGATACACTGCATTAGCTGCGCTGTCGACCAGCTGTTGAGCGTTGCTGGTCAGAGTGCGAGCAGCTTCCAGAGACGCGGCAGCACGCTCGTAACGACCGTACACCTGGGTCATTTCAGCGTTGCTGAGGAAACGACCTTGGGTATCAGCAGCAGCGATGGCTTCGGTAATGGGTGTCTTCATGTGATTATCTCCCTAAATTTGTAATCCTTGAAATGTTTGCGTTGAGACAAAGGTTTGTCATCGGTCACTGAACACAGCAAATAAACCGAGGACACTGACAAAGAACAAATTAAGCAACAGCCGCAGCAGCGCGATCGAAGTAGCTAGCCACTTCAGACATCAATGCGGAGCAATCGCCCTTGGTGATGCCACTGGGGTCGTTAGCGAGTGAAACAGCAGCTTCCTTCATCTTCTGAACGCCAGCAGCTACAGAACCACCGGGAACACCCAGAGCTTGGTAGGTCTCACGCAGACCGTTCAGGCAACGATCGTCCAGAACGCTGGAATCGCCAGCCAGAGTAGCATAGGTCACATAGCGCAAGATGATTTCCATGTCGCGCAAGCAAGCAGCCATGCGGCGGTTGGTGTATGCGTTTCCGCCCGGCTGGATGAGCTGAGGCTGTTCTTCAAACAGAGCGCGAGCTGCGTTAGCAACGATCGTGGAAGCATTGCTGGTGATCCGGTTTACGGTGTCCAGACGCTTGTTGCCTTCTCTGACCAGACTGGTCAGTGCATCGAGCTGAGAAGTGCTCAGGAACTCACCCTTAGCGTCGGCTTGAGAAACAACCTTGGCGAATGCATCTAGCATGGACTCAATCTCCTAATTGTTTTAGTTAAGTTCGGTTTGGATTAAACCTGATTTAGGTTCAAGCTGGCTAAGCAACCTGAAGGAGAAATCACAGATTCGCTTCAGCTCTCTGATTGACCTCTTAGTTTGTCTCAGCCCTCATCTCAACATAATGGAAAGCTAAGAGAAATCTGAGAACAACTTCACATTTATATGAGAAACCAAAAGGCGTTGTACAAAGCAGCTTGGGTAGCGATTAGTCTGTCATTTTTGCCCTCCAGGTATTCTTATACAATGCTGTCGAGGCAGAATTTGTTACGAGTTATTGAGAACCGTCTCGGAATAGAGATAAGCGGCGAGAATTCCCTTTTCATCAGCATTTCAACGCAATTAACTCCGACAAAGCGTTACTTTTCTTTTCACACAACCTAAAGATTATTAAGTTGTGTAAATTGCGCTTTTTTTGAGTCGATGGCGAGAAAGGTTTGAAGTACAGGCATTCACATGTTTTATCAGGAAAACTGGTGGAAGCTATTGTGTTAAGTTATTTGAAGCATATTCCTTCGGTAGAATTTAAGTTTGGTAAAGGCATTCTGCGATACAGCAGCCTGGATAAATATTTCTTCTTTGTCAGAAATAGCGGTGAGGCGGTGAGTCAGTAGTGGGTAGGCAAAGGATAATTCCTTGGAGCGATTCCAACAGCGGTTTGATCTGGCAGCGTGAGAAACGAAGTTTGCTTGAAAACGATTAGCGATCGCGAAAGGATAACTCTATGCTTCCGTCCTGGCTGGTGATTGGGGGAGTGACCCTGGTAGTTGTAGGAATTGGGGGAAGTCTCAACCCGCCGGGAGGACTTCAGTGGTTCAGGCGGCTGCGGCGTCCCCGGTGGCTTACCTTTGAGGCAGCAATTCCCTTCATCTGGACGACGGTTTTTATCTGTGCTGCATGGTCTGCTTATATCGTGTGGGAAAAAGATCCAGGCAGTTCTAGAACCTGGCTGTTGATGGGCGGCTATTTGCTGCTGGAGATTCTCACCCTGGCATATAACCCAATAATGGAACTTCGCCGTAGCCTGATTACGGGCGCGATCATTGGCGCAACCGGGTTCTTCTGGGGAATTATATTGACCTTATTCGTGTTACCGATCGCTGGCTGGGCAGCAGTGTTGCTCATTCCCTATCTGCTTTGGAGTCCGATCGGCACTTACACCACCTGGGCAATGGCTCAGCTTAATCCGGCAGATGCTTGAGCCGTCTGCTAGAAGGGATTGGTGCACATCGTTTTAACGAACGCTGCAAGAAACGGTTATGACTTGCTGATACAAGAGCTTGTAAGCGCTTGACTGAGATGCAAACAGGTATCGCAGCCAAAGAGAACTATCATATGAAGCGGCTATACTGAGCAATACAGCTAGACTGTTGCAAAATTAGTGCAAGTTGTGCTTGCTGTTTCTTAACCGTCTAGGGGAAGTAGATATGGTTTGTTCTCTGTTTCGTTTGCGGAGGGGCATCTGGTTGACTTTGACGATCGCTGCCGTTGCTTTTTTAGTCATAAGCTGTAGCGAAGGAAAAGTTTCTCAGTGTAATCAGCTCATTAGCGTTGCGAACGAGGCGGTTGCTCAGGTGCAGTCCGTCACCCAGAGCACGGCTGCTTCTCCCGATGCTGGCAATTCCACGACAAATCCTGCAAATAACGTCGGAGCGATGAACCGAATTGCGGCAGCAGCAGACCAAGCGCGGGGAGAAATGGAAGCTTTAGAATTTGGCGATCAGCGTTTGACCGAGTTTAAATCTCGCTTTGTCGCGATGTATTCCGAAATTAGCGGTGCAACTCGTGAACTAGTCTCTAGTGCAACTGCAAGCAATTCTCAGGCGGCTCAGCAAGCCTTTAACTCACTTAAAACAGCGACCGACAAAGAAGCTCCGCTCGTCGAAGAAGTGAATCGCTATTGTGCCAATCCTCAATAGTGAATTCAGTAGGCGATTTGTAAGAGTTTGTTAAGAGGATGCTGAGGGCGCGGAAATCCTGCATTGCTCCTTAAATCCCTCAAACTAAATCCCTCAAACTAAATCCCTCAAACTTGGGGAATTTTGAAACGAACAGCAAACTCAAACTCTGCCATAGCAGGCAGCCCACGATCGCCTTGGATTAGCCTGCTGCATTTGCCATGCCCAGAGTTGATCGCCCCAGGAGAAGTGCCACCACTCGTTAGGATGCTGCAAAAATCCTGCTTCTCCCATGACCTGCTGCAAAAGCTGACGATGGGCGTGAAATCGAGCCGCTGTTTCTAGAGTCACGTCAGGACTGCGGGCTTGCCAGACTGCGATATCGGCAAAATGATTGGGATAGGAGCGCGGCGACAGCTCATCGATCGCAGAACCCATGTCTACCGTTTGCCCCATCTCATCGACCAGCGTGACATCGATCGCAGCTCCGGTGCTATGAGGTGGCGGCATGGCAGAGTTCGCACTGGGAACTGCCCAAAATTGATACACTTCCTGCCAGATTTTGGCTTGCTCTGATTCGGTGAGTTGGGCAAGCGTTAATCCGCGTTCTGCCAGGGTTGCGGTAAAGGTATAGTCCACCATAAACTGCTGCACCGCGATCGGACGATAGGCATCAAAAATCTGAATTCGCCAGCCAGGCCGCAGCGTTTGCAGCAAAGTCTGTGCCTGATGCAGTTGCTTTAATACACCCTGTCGTAAAAAGTAGGGTGACTTATTGCCGTAGGGCGCACCCAGCTTGATGTAAGCATGGGGCTGCTCTAGTGCAAACGCTTCGATTGGAATTGGCAAGAGCGGTTCGCCGCATTCAAGAATAGGAATTTGCTGATAGGGCTTCATGGCGATTAACAGTAAGCAGCGTTAATTAAAAATAATTAACAGTGAGCGGCAGTGAGCAGGAGTAAGTAACGGTAATTAACAGTGAGCAACGGTGAGCCCCTGTAGAAATTACCGAGGGGTTGAAGCGATCGTAAACCTCCTTGCATGAATCCCGCAGATCTACGCAGTGCACCAACTAAAACTGATTGTTACAGTAAGCCTAAACCAGCTCTCCTCGCGTTAAGCAAGCAACTAACTTGCGCTCCCGGATCATGCCCTATGACGAATCTAATTTCCCCTGACGCTTACCATGCAATCATGAGCCTGAAGCAATCGAAGAAACCCAGGATGCTGGTGGTCGATGACGAACCCGATAATTTAGATCTGCTGTATCGAACCTTTCGACGCGAGTACGAAGTTCTACGCGCAGAAAGCGGCGTTGTTGCTCTTGAGATTTTGGCGCAGCAGGGTGAAGTTGCTGTGATTATTTCTGACCAGCGAATGCCAGAAATGAAGGGGACTGAGTTTTTGAGCCGTACCACGCCTCAGTTTCCCGACACAATGCGGATTATTCTCACTGGATTCACGGATATTGAAGATCTGGTTGAAGCAATCAACTCTGGACAGGTCTACCGCTACATCACCAAACCCTGGGAACCAGAGGAACTCAAGCAGGTCGTTTATCGGGCAACCGAGGCTTATGAGCAGCTCAAGCAGCGAACTGAGGCACTGCATTGGGTACAGGCTCAAACAGCACTGCTCACTCAGATCGCTCAAATTGGGCAGTCTTCGACTCATCAGGAGTATCTTCAGCGGGTTGCTGCCGCCTGTGGTCGTGTGCTATCTGCCGATCGCTGTGTTTTGCAGCGAATTAAACAGAAGACGCTCAGCACCGCCGGAGTGTATTGCCTGGAAGAGTCAGACCTTGCCGCAGCCCAGGATGAGCTGGTCGATGATCCGTTAGTTCAGGCAGCAATCGAGACGCAGAGCCTGCAAATTGCTAATGACAAAACAGCAGATGTGCCGCTGCGTCTGGTAATTCCAGTTCTGCCCAAGGAGCGGGTATCCGATGAAGTTTTGGCAGTTCTTTCGCTTCAATGGCAGCAGTCTTACCCACTCCAGCCCCATCATCTGACGCTGCTAGAAGCGGTTTCTACGCTCGTTGGCATTATCCTCACCTGTGCTCCGCCCTGCTAGCTAACTTTTCCTGCTTAATTTTTTCCTGATTTTATCGTGCTCTTTGTACCGAAGGCTGAGGCTTTGTCTCTCCTTCGGTTTTCCACCGTTAAAGGTAGGGTTTATCGGTTGCGGTTCACTGTGCTTGCAGCCAGTCTTCCTGTGTAGGATCAAGGAGTAGTTATTTTTGCATCGCTGTGACTTCGCCTTCCCCCGCCCCGCCCCCTGCACAAGACGTTCGCGCCTTGTTCGATCGCATTGCCCCGGCATATGACCAGCTCAACGACTGGCTGAGTTTGGGGCTGCATCGTGTCTGGAAACAAATGACGGTTAAATGGAGCGATGCGCAGGTGGGCGATCGCTGCCTTGATGTATGCTGCGGTAGTGGCGACTTGGCTCGGTTGCTTGCGCGGCAGGTGGGCGGAATGGGAAAGGTCTATGGCGTGGATTTTGCCTGCGCCCAGCTTGAGATCGCCCATCAAAAAACCGTTCTCAGCAGTCGCACTGCACCGATCGTCTGGCAGGAAGGTGATGCGCTCGATTTACCCTTCGAAGCAGAAACGTTTGATGCAGCGACAATGGGCTACGGATTACGAAACGTCACGGATATTCCCAAAAGCTTGAGCGAACTGTACCGAGTGCTGAAACCGGGGGCAAAAGTTGCCATTCTGGACTTTCATCGCGCTGGCAACTCGACGATGCGAACTTTTCAGCAGTGGTATCTGGATCATCTCGTGGTTCCGGCGGCAGCCCAGTTTGGCTTACGTGACGAGTATGCCTACATCAATCCCAGCCTCGATCGCTTTCCGCTTGGGTCTGAGCAGGTTGCGCTTGCCAAAGCTGCCGGATTTTGCCATGCAGTTCACTATCCGATCGCCAGTGGCATGATGGGTGTTCTCGTTGCAACGAAATAAGATTTTATCTTCAAGATCTATCCCCCTTTACCTACCCCTTCTTTTTCCGACTGTGGACTTCACAACCCTCTGGACTCTGGCTGCTCCCCCGATCGTCGGTGGTGTAATTGGTTACTTCACCAACGATCTGGCAATCAAGATGCTGTTTCGTCCCTATCGGCCGTTATATTTGGGGGGACGCAAGCTGCCGTTTACGCCGGGGCTGATTCCCAGTAACCAGGAACGGCTGGCAAAGCGAATTGCCGATACGATTATGGGATCGCTGCTGACACCAGAAGAACTGCAAAATCTGGCTCGTAAGTTGCTGCAAACCGAGCGGATTCAGGGAGCGATCGAGTGGCTACTGAAACTCGCGCTTGATCAGGTGCAGGACAGAAACCAGGAAAAAGCGGCGGCGATCGTGGCAAACGTGCTGCACGACCTGGTAGGTCAGTCTTTGCCCAGAGTGGTCAAAGTGCTGGCGCGGCAAGAAGACTTTTTAGAAGCGCAGCTCAATCAGCTTTTTGACCAGGTGTTGCTGGAACTGCGGCTAACTGAACCCCAGGCAGAACAAGTTGCCGACTGGCTCCTGCAATCTGTCATTCCGCCGGATGTGCTGCGGCAGTTGATTGTTGATTTTCTCACCGATCGCAATATTAGAGTGATCGATGAAGGCTTTCGGGAAAAGACAAGCGGCACGTACTGGGTGGTGGCAAACCTGTTTGGGGTGCGAAACGCGCTGACCCGGTTGCGAACTTACTGCCTGGATGAGCGAGAAAGCAGCAACGTGCGGCTCGATGAACTGGTTCAATCGCTGGGGGTACGCGATCGGCTAAAGGAAATGCTGCAAAACCTGTCTCTGCAAAACCTGCCCGTCGCCACCGTGCGCCAAATCCGCAAAACTATGCGTGATGAGATCCGGCTGTATCTTCAGGACAAAGGCTCAGATCTGCTTCAGGGCATGAGTGATTCGATTGATTGGAACGAAGTTGCCAACCTGCTGCTGACTCGCCTGCGCACTTCGGAAGTCGTTTCCAGCTCGCTGCATCCCATCAGCTATGAACTAGCACTGATTCTGGAACGCTATCTGGAACGCGATCTCGAATCGCTGGTGGCTCAGGTTATTCCGATTCTCAATATCGATCAGGTCATTATCGATCGCGTCAAATCGACTTCTGCCGCCGACCTGGAGCTGGCAATTCAGGGCATTGTGAAAAATGAATTGCAGGCGATTGTGAATTTGGGCGGCGTTCTCGGCTTTGTGATCGGGTTGCTCCAGGTGGGTTTACTGCTGGTTCGATAGCAAGGACTGCTAAGGCAGTTTGTAGCTGGCAATGCGAATGCTCAACTCCCCCTGACGCGGATCGCGGCTAAAGACAAACGCGCCCTCTTCCACTTCATTCCTGGAGAGAAAGTCGATTGTTTGATCCCCAGATTCGGTCACGCCGTTGATTTCTAGCTCTCCCATCACCTGGACTGATTCAGCAGTTTTGCCGCCTGTATTGGTGACTTGATAAGGCACATAAAACTGTCCCGCTGCTTCGCGCACTTCTCCAAGCTGAGTTTGCACCGATAGCACTGGAGGGATATCTTTCTCGGTTGCCCATGCTAGCAGTACTAGACTGATGATTGTCCCCAGGATCAGGCAGGCGATTGTAAACGTAACCTGCTCAGCCGAAATTCGTCGCTGGGCTTGGGGTTTGGGTCTAATCGTGTTTTTCATATTGCAATTCGTCCTGCTGCGCCGCCGATCGTAGCTGGAAGTCCTAATAGCAAGGTCTGCTCCAGCCAGGAATTCCAGGGGTCGCTAAAATCGAGCCGATGAAAAAAGTAAAGCATGATGGCAGCCGTACTGAGGGAAAGCAGGTAGGAGACGATCGTTTCAGTGAATGGACGCTGAAATAGCCCTCGCTCTTGAAGCCTGCGCTTCTGAGTTGTAAAGCCTGCCGCGAACACAATACAGTAGGATACCAGCAGCGACATGCCAATCACCACCAGCAGCCAGGGAGGAGAAATTGCTGCCGCCAGCATCGGCACTTCATCGGTCGGAGCAATACTAAACCCAATAAAAATACTGCCGATTAGCGTGGCTCCAATATCAGTCAGGGTTGAGTTAGAGCCTTGAGAACGAGGTGGCTGCCCTGAATCGTTTTCTTCATCGTTCCCACCCCGATTGCCCTGCAAAATCGATCGCGCCAGCCCTACGCCGATCGCAAATGGAACACTTTCAAACACAATCTTGCCAACTGCCTCATTCACCGACGTATCCCAGGTGATTTCTTGAAGCAAAATCAGCACCCAGGTTACGCAAACAATGCCGATCGCCAAGGCTTCAACGCTGTCTGTCAAAGCTTGCCGTATCTGGTCAGGATACTGCTGCCGAAATCCATCAGTTCTGTTGAGCAAAAACACGATCACATACGTCGATGCCAGCACCCCTAGCAGTCCACCTGCATCGGCATAAGATCCGATCCACCACACTTCCATCGTGTATATCAGGGGAATGCCAAATAAAAATCCTCCTGCCAATCCCCGCACGACATCCGCTAATTCCGATCGCCACTCTTGCCAACTGGGAAGCGTTAAACGTCTCACGATTTGTTAAGCCTCTGCCTTTTAAAACGGATGAATAAACAAACAAATCAAAATAATCAATGATTAATCAAATTTGATATCGCTTCTGATATCGCCTAAATCCATTCAAGTCAACTTAAACCAATAAAATTATAGGGTCCAGTTCTCACCAGAGTGATGAGAGCTGAACCCTAAGCAGAAACAATTAGACAACTCGACAAACTTGAGATACTCGTGCAATTTGCGAATGAACTAAAAGCCGATCGCTTCCCTAGGAAGCTGCTTTACATCGACCAGACAAACAACAGTGAATTTGTTGCTTGATGACTGCTTATACCGCACGACGGGTCAGCAAACCCCAGATGAACAGGGCAACGATCGCTCCAATAATTGCAACAATCAGACCAGGAATGCTCAGACCTGCTGCGGTAAGGGAAAGCGATCCAGTCGTGAGCAGGGCGTAAAGGCTACCACCAACAAAAGCACCAATAATCCCCAGGATAATCGTGCCGAAAATACCGCCGCCCTGATTGCCGGGATAAATTGCCTTTGCAATTGCACCAGCTAATAGACCTAACAAAATCCAAGCAAGAATATTCATGATTCAACCTCTATGTCATCACAAGCTTTCTATTCTTAGATTATCAAGTTGCTCCAGATTTCTTTTCTGCCGTAGGGTATAAAACTGTCGCTAAAATCCAGCTCCAATTTTGCGTTTTCCCTTAGGCTTTTCTTTACCTTTTTCTTTGCTTAGCTCCTGAATTGCTTCTTGAAAAAGGTTGTGCAGATGAATAGGAACACTGGCAATTTCTGGCAGCTCTGTTTCGATCGATTTATCAAATTCCTGTAACAAGTTAACCAAATCTGTTTCAAGGTTGAATTGAGGACGGTCGAGTGCCGATCGCAGCACAATCTCTAATTGCTTTGGATAGAGCTGCGCAAGATGATACCAGACAAAAGCTGGAACTTCAGGATCGCGCAAATAGCGATTCACTAAATCCTGACCGTTAGGAATTGCTGTCCAATCTTCTGCTTCTAACAGGCTGCAAAACTGATGGTAGGTCGGTAGAAAAACCTGTCCCCAGCGCGGATGCGTTAAAACCGTCACTTGTTCTGCTTTTTTCAGGCGATCGGGCAAATCGACTTTTGGAGTAACCATTTTGGCTTTGCCCTTGCCGTCAAAAAATTGGGCAACTTCCTTTGCATCTGCCCCCATTGAGGTTGCGGCTTCTGCAATTTCTTCCTGAGTCACGCCCGCTTCAGCCGTTAATTCTTCCAGGCTCTTAGAATCATCAATTCCAGCGTCGGCAAGTCGCCTTTGCGTTATGACTTCCTGAAACTCAGCTAACTTTTTATTAAGCTGATAGCCCGGCATTGTAATTTCAGCCGCACCAAAAAAGTCGGTGAATTCTTGATGATATTTCTCAACCGATTTCCAGGCTTCGGCTAATAGATCTGGAGCATCGCTATATAAATGGTTTTTATAATTGTCTTTGAAGTTGCCGATCGCGACTGCAAGTTTGGGCTTGCCTAGTTTTCCCATCTGTACCGGAGGACTAAAAAACATCCAGCCCTCACGAGTAACAGGCGCAATTTGAGTAAGGATAATTTCGCCTTCTTTAAGTCGCTGCATTTTGGCAGGATGATCAATCGGCGTGAAATAAACTCGATAAACTTTAGCAGTGAGCCAGTTCATTAATAAAAAGCCATCGTCATGGACGTGCTGAATTGCAAACACCCCCACAAAGCCGCGTCGCCAATGTTGAACGAGTTGCCGATCGTCTTCCGAAAGCTCAGCTTCGTCCTGGATGAATAAATCAATCGGCGTTTTATCGCCGGCATAGCCTTCTGCAATAAATCGATCGATCACTAGACTGCGCTGGTGCATATCTTGCTGTTTCGATCGCTTCATCTGTTCTGCACTGAATGCCTCTAGCGCAGTTGCAAGGTCTCCTTCAGCATCAAGTACATAATCTGAAAGAGCCTGCTTTAATTCACCAGCACGCTGCAAAATGCTATCCACAATGTGATCCTCAAACAGTGGTGATCTTTAAACAGTGATGCTCAGACAGCAATCCTCAAGTAACTTCCAAGCAGTAATCCTTAAATAGCCTGCGACTACCGTCTCCAAACATATGGAGTTCAAGGGCGATCGTCAAACCTCCTGGGATAGATTGTAGGCAAGAGAAATTTTGAGAGACAAAATGAGAAACAAAAAAGGCACTCAGGAAACTGAGTGCCATGCTATCGCATTCACCAATCTGTCTTGCTGCGTTCCGAATCCGTCAGCATTAAGCCTGACTCTTGAGATCCAGATTCGGATTGCGCTCTGCAAAATACTTGCTCAGGAATGTGTTCACAAAGGAGAGAATTACCGGAGCCAGAATGAGCCCCAGCAAACCGTGAACCGAGAAACCAGGGACAAAGGCGGCTGCCAACCAGAGGCACAGTCCGTTAACCACCAGAGAAAACGCACCGAGCGTCAGGAAGTTAATCGGCAAAGAGAGGGTAGCAATAATCGGACGAATCACCGCATTCACAAACCCGATCACCACAGCTGCCACCATTGCGGCAACAAAGTTGTCAAGATCAACACCAGGCACAACCAGATCAACAACTAACAGGCTTAGTGCGGTCGCTAAAGTTGTAAAAAAAGCTCCCAACATAAAATCTTCCTCAAATTTGCTTCAACAATTCGATTTAACGTTCGCTTCAAATGAATTAATGATTTGCTGCGCTAAACATAAGTTGCTGCACCAAACGAAACGCGCTTTGTTGCAGTGCAGAAGATAAAAACAGAACGCAGATAAAAGCCCCTGCTGCTCGATCGGCTTTATCTTGCTTTCCATTTTGCGTGAAGAAAAATCGTTCGCCCTCTACAGTAGGACAGATCTCGCTCAAGCCACCCTAGCCGGAAAACTCTCTGCTCGAAGTCTTATCTCTTTCGCTGGATTTACAGAAATAAATTTCTTCCCGGAAAATGCTCTTATTAAAAACAATGCACTTTTGCTCAGGAACTATATGGCAAGCCCTATTGAATTCAAACTTTTTGCTCCGTATAACAATGGGGCTGCGCTGATTGGGTCTTTTTCAGATTGGCAAGAAATCCCGATGCAGAAGGGGGATGACGGCTATTTTCGCGTCACTGTTGATCTGAAGGACGGGTCGTATGAATACAAGTTTAAAGTGCAGTCAAGGTCCTGGTTTTTTGAGCCGGATCAGTGGGTTACTGTCACTGACCCTTACGCAACTGATATTAACGGCATGAGTGCAGAGGAAAACAGCATTGCTCATGTCAAAGACGGTGAGCGAATTGTTGATACATATGTGTGGCAATATGACGATCGCCCGCTGCCCGCCGATCACGAACTGGTGATTTATGAGATGCACATTGCCGATTTTTCAGGCGGCGAAGATGATCCCTATCCGCGTGGTAAATACAAGCACGTCATCGAAAAGCTCGACTATTTGTGTGAATTGGGAATTAATGCGATCGAGCTAATGCCTGTAAAGGAATATCCGGGGAGCTATAGCTGGGGCTACAATCCGCGCCACTTCTTCGCCCCTGAGACAAGCTACGGCACAACCGCAGAACTGAAGCAGATGATTGACGAATGCCACGCTCGCGGAATTCGCGTCATCATGGACGGAATCTATAACCACTCCGAGTCATCATCTCCCCTAACCCAAATCGATCACGACTACTGGTATCACCACGATCCCAAAGACGCAGAGTTCAATTGGGGACCAGAGTTCAACTACGAGCACTACGACGAAAACCTGCAAACCTATCCGGCGCGTCGCTTTGTCGGTGATACTGTGCGCTATTGGGTATCCGAATATCACCTGGATGGCATTCGATATGATGCTGCCCGTCAAATTGCTAACTTTGACTTCTTGCACTGGATTGTGCAGGAAGCCAAGCAAACCGCAGGCGCGAAACCGTTTTACAACATTGCCGAATACATTCCTGAAAATCCTGCGATTACCAATGTGGATGGTCCGATGGATGGCTGCTGGCACGACAGCTTCTACCATACCGTCCTGCCCCACATTCTCGGCGATATGTTTGACCTGGAACGGCTGAAGGATGCGATCAATCCCAAACGTCAGGGTTTTCTGGGCGTGACGAACGTAATTCACTATCTGTCAAACCACGATCACAATCACGTGATGGCAGATTTTGGCGATCGAGGAATTCTAGGCGAAGCAGCCTTTCGTCGCCGCAAGCTGGGTGCAGTGCTGGTGATGACTTCTGTAGGTGTGCCAATGCTCTGGATGGGCGAAGAGTTTGGTGAATACAAACTGAAAACAACCGACCCCGCCAAACTGGACTGGACGCTGTTGAAAAACGAAGAGAATCTGGGTTTGTTTAAGTACTATCAGGGATTGATCGCGCTGCGGAAAAACAACCGCGCCCTGCATACAACCAACATTGATTTCTTTCACGAAAATCCTGATGCCAAGGTTTTTGCCTACGTGCGCTGGAACGAAGAAGGCTCACGGATTGTCGTCGTCGTCAACCTCTCCGATCAGTTTCTCGCAGGTTACCAAATTTCCCATTTTCCTGAAGATGGAATGTGGCATGAATGGACGAAAAACTACGACATTGAAGCAAAGAATGGTTTGTTGACAATCGACCTCGGCGAATACGAGGCGCAAGTGTTTGTCTGGCACTAGGGTTCACCAATTAGTAAAGCTGCACTGCTGCGTGAAATGAGTTGACGAGAAAGAATAATCCTACTTTGCATTGCCTTTTCCGTTTGTGTCTAATTTCTGAAACCGCTAGAGTAGAGAAAAGAGACCTTAAAGCAGCGGCAGGAATTCATGGATAACGAACCGATCGTCCTTATGTCCAGTCGGGAGATCGAAAAGATGCGACAGGCGGGGCAAACGGCAGCTGAGCTGCTGGCATATCTGGAGCCAATGGTAAAGCCCGGAGTCACGACTCAGGAACTCAACGACGCAGCAGAAGAGTGGACGCAAAAGCGAGGGGCAAAAAGCGCGCCTTTGGGCTATCCGAACGGCAGTAGCAATCCCTTTCCGCGATCGATCTGTACAAGTGTGAATGAAGTAGTCTGTCACGGCATCCCCAACATCAAGCAGATTTTACGGGATGGTGACATTATTAATATCGATGTCACGCCCCTAGTGGACGGTTATCATGGCGATACGTCGAAAACCTTTTTTGTGGGCACTCCTTCCCCGATCGCTCGTAAGCTGGTCGAAGTGACGGAAGAATGCTTATGGCGCGGAATCCGCGAAGTCAAACCCAACGCGAAAATTGGTGACATTGGCGCAGCGATTCAGGAATATGCCGAGTCTCAGGGCTTCTCGGTGGTGCGAGATTTTGTTGGGCATGGAGTCGGGCGCACCTTTCACACCGCTCCGCAGATTCCCCATTACGGCACACGCGGCAAAGGCAAAAAGCTCCGTCCCGGCATGGTCTTTACGATCGAACCCATGATCAACGAAGGAACCTGGGAAATTGAAGTGCTAGGGGACAAATGGACTGCTGTGACGATCGATCGCAAGTTATCTGCCCAGTTTGAACACACGGTGGCAGTGACTGAAGACGGCGTAGACATTCTCACGCTACCGCCCGCTTTAGTTCCGGCTTAGGAAGCGACTGTAGAGAAACAAGTCAATTTCTGTGAGGGTTCCAGCTTGAGTAGCCTCCTAGACTCCCAAAACTGGAGAAGTTTGAATGCTGAATCCAGCTCAGTTTCTTCCAGACCGGGTGGGACTAGGAGGCGAGATGTAGCAGTAGTGCACTGCTCCGTTTCCTGGAGTTTTCTAGAAAACAATCTGTCGCCCGATCGCAAACTTTAGCAGTCGATCGGGTGTTTTGCTGTATCTCAGGAGTTTCCAGCGCAGAAATCGCCCGGTGAGCAGCCGTCCGATGCCCTTGAGCCGAGCATAAAGGCGTGCCTGATAAAAATGCCAGTAGCGATTTGAGCTTGTGCCTGCGTAATCGGGCAGAAATGCCAGTTTTCCGGCTAACACATCGGCTCGATGAATGCCGCTCATCCCGTTCTGCTGATGTTCAGGATTCGATCGTCCTCCATGTTCGCCATAGTTACGATAGGCGATGTAGTTTTTAAAGCCGCGAATTCGCAGATATTTCTCGATATCAGAGTCGAAGGTACAGTAGCCTGTGCCCTGCTTCTCGGTGACCTGATCGGCCAGTCCGCAAAGCGTTGCTGCCCCTTCTGGGGTGAGAATATAAGCGACCAGTCCCGTCGAAAATCCTTCGGCATAGCCGTCTGTCGAGAGGGAATATACCTGAGGCGCACAGGTATAAAGCCAGCAGATGCCGACGTTTGGCTGCTCTAAATTAAATGGAAGCGGCAAGTTCCCCATGCCTACCACAGGCACAAAATCTGCTTCAACAATCAGCGTCGGGCGATCGGACTGGGCGGCTTGCTTCCAGGCGCGCTGATGGTTCAGCATACAGCGATAGGTCGCAGCACAATCCTGATATTCAGGGCTATCGTTTTGTCGCAGCACTTCACAGTCAAATCCCAGGAAGGTGAGAACTGCTTCCAGTCGATCGGTATTTTCGCGGTAGGCAATGATCAAGGCTTGTCCGATCGCCTGATTCAGCGGCTGAATGGACGAGCTAATTGACGACTGGGGTGATGGTTTTAACTCGAGACTGCTGGCTGTGATACTGCTGGCTGTAATGTATTGCATAAGCTGCACTGCATCTAAAAATAATTGTCCGCAGTCTATCCAGGCACAAGGGTTGCCCGCCTGAGAATTTTCACGGGATTCGCCTCGCCTCCTGATAGAGTGGGGAAGAGTCGTCTGGACGCTGATGAGTTGCCATGAGTTCGATCGCCCCAAGTCTTGCCCAATCGGTTGAACGCATTCTCGGTGCAGGGGGAGTCGTTTCGTGGGATGCGGCTGATCTGATGCTTCGATCGCAAATTTCCCAGGCAGTCACTCCCAGCACTCAAATTGACTGTATTGCCTATCCTGAAACGCAGGAACAGCTCGCCGAACTCATAGCCTGCGCGGCACAAAATCGCTGGCGAGTGTTCCCCTGCGGAAGTGGCAGCAAGCTGCACTGGGGCGGACTGGCGGGCGGAATTAATTTAGTGATCAGCACCGCTCGGATGAATCGCCTGATCGAACATGCCATTGGCGATCTCACCGTTACCGTAGAAGCAGGAATGCGGCTGGCAGACCTTCGGGCAATCCTGGGGAAAGAAGGACAGTTTCTCGCGATCGATCCTGCCTATCCAGGCCAAGCAACGGTCGGCGGTATTGTGGCAACCGGAGATACAGGCTCACTGCGCCAGCGATACAACAGCGTCCGGGATATGGTGATCGGCATTTCTTTTATACGATCGGATGGCCAGGTGGCAAAAGCAGGCGGACGGGTCGTGAAAAACGTTGCGGGCTACGACCTGATGAAGCTGCTCACGGGTTCTTACGGAACGCTCGGTATGATTAGCCAGATTACCTTCCGCATTTATCCCTTACCTGCCGCTTCTCAAACAGTGGTTCTCACAGGGAATTCAGCGGCGATTGCTCAGGCAGCCTCCACTCTGCTTGCGTCTAGCTTGACTCCGAGCGCGATCGATCTCATTGATGACCGCACAGTAGGAGCCTTGGGACTGGGGGAAGGCGTGGGACTGATGAGTCGCTTTCAGACGATCGAAGTCAGTATCAAGAAACAAACGGAGCAGCTTTTTGCCCTGGAACAGAATCTGGGTTTAGCGGTAACGGTGCAATCCGGCGATGATGAAATGGCTCTGTGGCAACAATTACGAGAAAGAATCGAAACTGACCCCCAACCGTCTACCGTAACCTGCAAAATAGGAGTGTTACCCGCTCAAGCAGTCCAGACGTTGGCGCAGTTCAGCCAGATCGGTGCTGATATGACAGTTGCTCAGATTCACGCCGGAAGTGGTTTAGGCGTTTTGCGGTTTGAATCGATCACCCTCGATGCGCTGCTGAAGCTGCGATCGATCTGCCAGGCACAGGGTGGCTTTCTCTCAGTGCAGGCAGCTCCTCTGGCTCTTAAACAGGCGATCGATGTCTGGGGCAGTTCTGGTTCTTCGCTGGATCTAATGCGCCGCATTAAGCAACAGTTTGACCCGCAATTCCTTTTCAGTTCCGGTCGGTTCGTCGGTGGAATTTAACCCATGACCACAGAATACAGAATTCCTGATACGTCCTATAGTCCTGAGTCTGCTCTGGCTCCCTCAGAAAAAAACTTTGATGCGCAGCATCCGCCCGATCCCAAGCTAATTGATGCCTGCGTTCACTGTGGCTTTTGCCTCTCCACCTGCCCCAGCTATCGCGTGATCGGCAAAGAGATGGACTCGCCGCGCGGACGCATTTATCTGATGGATGCAATCAACGAGGGTCGGGCTCCCCTGAATGAGGCAACGGTGCAGCACTTCGATTCCTGTCTGGGCTGTCTTGCCTGCGTCACCACCTGTCCATCGGGCGTACAGTACGACAAGCTGATTGCTGCGACCCGTCCCCAAATTGAGCGTAACTATTCCCGCAGTTTGGGCGATCGTCTTTTCCGTCAACTTCTGTTCACCTTTTTCCCCCATCCCGATCGCCTGAGAATGCTGCTGGCTCCCCTGATGCTCTATCAGAAACTGGGAATGCCTCAGTTAGTGCGGGCGACGGGGTTGCTGAAAAAATTCTCTCCCCGGCTAGCGGCAATGGAAACGCTGCTGCCCGAAGTGACAGTGAAATCCTTCCAGGACAATTTGCCGACGATCGTTCCGGCGAAGGGCGAAAAGCGGTATCGGGTGGGCATGATTCTCGGCTGTGTGCAGCGATTGTTCTTTAGCGACGTGAACGAAGCCACTGCCAGAGTCCTGACTGCGAACGGCTGCGAAGTTGTGATTCCCAAATCTCAGGGTTGCTGTGCCGCACTCCCCCACCACCAGGGACAGGAAGCCGATGCCCAAGCACTCGCCCGCCAGATGATCGACAGCTTCGAGGATACGGGAGTCGATGCAATCATCATTAACGCTGCGGGATGTGGTCATACGCTGAAGGACTACGGACACCTGTTGCAGGACGACCCAGCGTATCGTGAGAAGGCAAAAGCATTTTCTGCCAAAGTCAAAGATGTACAGGAATTTTTGTGGGCGATCGGCTTAACTGCCAAACTCTCCCCCTTGCAAAGCGAACCTCTAGCAATCGTCTATCAGGATGCCTGTCACCTGCTCCACGGACAAAAGATCAGCCTCCAGCCTCGCCAACTCCTGCGGCAAATTCCGGGTGTAACTTTGAAAGAGCCGATCGATGCAGCCCTTTGCTGCGGTAGTGCAGGCGTTTACAATATGCTCCAGCCAGAAGTGGCGGAAGAACTGGGTCAGCAAAAGGTGCGAAATCTTCTCAACACGGGAGCCAGTCTGATCGCTTCTTCTAATCCGGGCTGCTCGCTACAAATCCTAAAACATTTGGAATTACAGGGTAAAACGATGTCGTTGTTTCACCCGATCGCGCTACTGGATCTCTCAATTCGCGGTATTCCTTTACAAGCGGCTGATACAAGATGCTAGACTTGTCGGGAAATAAGCAAGAATAGAAGGCAGAAATGGGATAAGCAAATGCTGGATATTGAACGGGTGCTGACACAAGACCGCTTGCTGCGCGCTTTAACTGGCTTGAA
>NZ_JAMPLI010000015.1:0-131119 GCF_039962475.1 Leptolyngbya sp. GB1-A1
CCGCAGATAGTTTTGAGTGGCTAGATTCAGCGTTCGAGCATCGGGTTTGTTCATACCTCTATGCTAACAATTTCTCTCCTAATCCTGCCCTCTCTTTCCTTGCCGGGTTAATAAATAACTAGGGTGGAACTTGGAGTAAAGCAATAAAGCGAGCCGGCCAGCTTGCAAGCCTACCCGAGCGGAAAAATGTTGGGGCTGAAGTTTGGATTGGAGATCAACCCCTTGCTGAGACCATTGCTGAGATATTGCAAGAAACAGAAACACTCAAAGTAGATATTGACCCACAATCAAACCCACTTGGAGGAGTCTGAGAACTTGAGCTTAACGAGTTCCCCAAACTTTATTCCTGCTCAACCCCCCTAGCATTGCAGAATTAAGGAGGCAGTTCGCATTGCCATTCGCCCTTTTCAAACACTCTCCAAAATAAATTCGCCCTTCGTAGAATTACTTATACTTGCTCAGAAAAGCTGAATAAGATTGATCCCCGTCTCGATCGCCTCCATTCAAAGGTGGGGATCAACGATCTCTCGATTGGTAGAGGAAAAAGGTGCCCGCACATTGATATCTTTTTCTCATATCAGATTTACAAATTTGGAGATAATAAAAATGAGTGCTGACGACAGATTAAAAGCAACCGCAAAAAACGTAGAAGGTAAGATTCAAGAAGGCATTGGCAACATCACTGGAGATCCTAAAGATCAGGCAGCCGGACAAGCGAAACAGGGTGAAGCCAAAGTTCGCCATACGGTTGAAGATGCCAAAGAAGAAGTGAAGAAAGCGATTGATTAAGGGAAACGCGGTCGAAGCGATCGCCTCATTTCCTGGCTAGGTTGCCAAGCCTCAAACGCTGCAACTCTAGCCACAATTTAAATCCTCTCTTGAGCAAAACGCATATCACCAAGTCTGGACGGTCAAATGTTCAGGCTTTTTTTTGCTGATTTTCCGGTCGAAGCTGGGAATTTTAGGAAAGGTAGACAGCTTTAAACTTTTGTTAGAGTTTTGTAATGAAGTGTTAAGTTCGTCACGGGATAGCGATAGAGCAACCGGATATAGTGGGTATGACCTCACGGCTACGGAAAAGCGGCTGTCGTTAAAAAGCTCAGTTGAGCCACGGATATCTTGCTAGAGAAAACTTGGCTGCTTCGCTATCGTTAACTCGGACGCTCTCTTTCCTTATGCATCTATGAACGTTCCACCGTCTCTGAACTCACATTTGGACTCGCCAGGGAGCAACGGCTTGGGCAATAGTTCGGGCAATAATTTGGGCAATGATCCGGGCAATGATCCGGGCAATGATCTGGGCAATAACTCAAATCCTGGTACGCCTCACTTAGCGATCGATCGACCTGCGGCTGTCGTTCCTGATCAGGTGCTGCCTCCCTGTGATGCCCAAGCAACGCTGCCAGACATTCCCCTGGGAGGAATCCCCTCCCAAGGAGTTGTCAACTCCGATCCCGGTCATATAACCCGAATCAGCAATAGTGCTTTGACTGCCCGCAAACAGTCTTTCTCAGACTTCCTGGCTCCACTCAAGCAGGAGACGTTTAAACAGGTCGTTGCGGATGTAGAACAGCGCCTCCATGTGGTGAATCAGACCCTTTCCCTGCTGGATAATGTGCTCGACGCGAGGGGGTTTGAGCTGATCCTGAATGAAATGCTGCGATCGATCACCCTGAAAACTGGGGAACTGCTCAATGCCGATCGCACCACCATTTTTCTGCTGGATGAGGACAAAGACGAGCTGTGGTCGATTCATGCTGAGGGTGACGACAACGGCAAGAGCCTGGAAATTCGGATTCCGCGCACAATGGGAATTGCGGGAGAAGTCGCGACGACCAAGCAGGCAATAAATATTCCCTACGACTTTTACCAGGACGCACGTTCTAAAGCAGCACAGGAACTCGACAAGAAAAACAACTATCGCAGCTATACGATGCTGACGATGCCGCTCCTGAGCGATGGCGGAGATCTGGTTGCCGTCGTGCAGCTTATCAACAAGCTAAAGCCGGGACACGCCCCCCTCGACTCCCTCGATCAAAAAATCGATTTAGCCGGATTCACCTCCGACGACGAGCAGTTGTTTTCCGATTTTGCGCCCTCGATTCGCCTGATTCTGGAGTCATCGCGATCGTTCTACAAGGCCACGCAACAACAGCGTGCCGCCTCTGCCTTGATTAAGGCAACCAAAGCCCTCAGCCAGAGCAGCCTCGACCTGGAAGAAACCCTGAAAAAGGTGATGGACGAGGCGAAAGAGCTGATGCAGGCAGACCGGAGCACTCTGTGGCTGATCGATCGCGAAAAGCACGAACTCTGGACGAAGTTGCCCAACCGTGACGGGGAACTGCGCGAACTCCGAATTCCGATGGGCGCAGGCTTTGCTGGACAGGTCGCAATGAACGGAGAACCCGTACTGATTCCGTTCGACTTGTACGACCACCCCAACTCAGCAAAATCGAAGGAAACTGACAAAAAGACGGGCTATCGAACGTGCAGTATGCTTTGTATGCCTGTGTTTAACGCCGATAATGAGCTGATTGCCGTAACGCAGCTCATCAACAAAAAGCGCACAGGCAACTTTTTCCCCTATGATCCGGCAACTTATCCAGAAGCTCCAGAATGCTGGCGGGCAAGCTTTAACCGCAGCGACCAGGAATTTATGCGATCGTTTAACGATCAGGCAGGGGTTGCCCTGCAAAACGCCAAGCTTTTTGCCACTGTGAAGCAGCAGGAGCAGACCCAGCGCGACATTCTGCGATCGCTCTCTAACGGCGTGATTTCAACCGACAAGGAAGGCAGAGTGATTGCTGCCAACGAACGGGCGAAAAAGCTGCTCGGCTTTGCAGAATCGGCTTCCTTGGAAGGGCGATCGGTGACGGATCTGATCCTAATTGATAAAAGCAACTTTTCAGGCTGGTTCGCCAATGTCTTTGATGCAGCAAGGGAGCAAAATCGCCAGTACTACTATGCAGATCAAACCCTGCTCTCGACCGATGGAACGACGCACCACAGCATCAACCTTACCCTCAACCCGATCGCAGACGCGACCAATCCTGAACAGGTGTCGGGCGGGCTGGTCGTGATTGAAGACATCAGCCGGGAAAAGCGATTTAAGAACGCCATGTCGCGCTACATGAGTCAGGAGCTTGTCGAGCGGGCACTCAACGGCGAACTGAAACTGGGCGGCGATCGCAAGGAGGTTTCGGTACTATTTTCTGATATTCGCAGCTATACCACGCTGACCGAGAGCATGGAAGCCCATGCGGTCGTTGATATGCTCAACGAATATTTTGAGTCGATGGTTGATGCGATCTTTCGCTACGACGGGGCACTGGATAAGTACATCGGCGACGCGATTATGGCAGTGTTTGGGTCGCTTGTGCCGCTGAAAGACCATCCCTGGATGGCGGTGCAGAGTGCGATCGAGATGCGTGAGCGACTGAAAAAGTTTAATGAAAATCGAGAGCCAGAGCGCAGAATCAGCATTGGAATCGGCATCAACTCTGATGTGGTGATCAGCGGCAACATTGGCTCCAGCCGCCGCATGGAGTTTACGGCGATCGGGGATGGGGTCAATCTCGGTTCGCGGTTAGAAGGAGCCAGCAAACAGTACGGAACCGACATTATTATTAGCGAAAGTACTTACAAGCCCTGTGCTGATCGCATCTGGGCAAGGGAGCTAGACTGCATTCGGGTGAAGGGCAAAAACAAGCCCGTGGGCATTTATGAGCTGGTCGGGCTACGAGATGAGCCGATCGCTGATGAACGCAAGCAGGCGATCGATCTCTATCATCAGGCGCGCGAATTTTATCTCAACCGCAAATTCGCCAGAGCGATCCTGGCATTCGGCACCCTTCTGGAAGACTTTGACTGCAAAGACAAAGCCGCGCAGATGCACCTGAAACGCTGTGAACATTGGTTAACCAATCCCCCGACTGAAACTGAATGGGCAGACGGGGTTTGGACGCTGACTGAAAAATAAGGCTGAAATCATGCCCGTTTACTCTTCAGGCAACTGAAAGGGGTGTTCGCCAACGCCCAACGCTTTGCGGCTGCGTTTGAGTTGCTTCCAGAGCGATCGAACTTGGGTAAATGCCTCTTCGGGCGTGATCTTGCCGTTGGTTTCTAAGCCAGAAATGAAGCTGACGCGCTGAGAAAATTCCTGTAGGTTTGCGTTAAACACCAAATTCTCTGGCTTGACTTCACCCCGGTAGCGGCTCTTGGCGTTGAGAAATTCAGTACGATGGGTCATGGCTTCACCTTCCTTAAACATTCAAATTGCTCTGGCTTTAGCTGGTATTCCTCACGGATGTTACCCGCCTAATAATTGACATAGGAGATTGAGACACTAACAGGGATTTGCTCTTAACCCAAATTTAACCTAAAAACAGCGAGTGAAAACATCATGAGAACCTAGCAGGGCTCAACAATCTGATACTTCTTTCTTTGGGAAGAAGCACTGCGATTGTTTTGTGTAGCAAAGGATACAAAGACAGAACTTAGTAAAGTTTGCTACTCAGTAATGATTTCCCAAATTTAAGGGAGTACGCTCGGGTTTCCAACAAATTCATTCCTGCTTTTTGAAAGAGAGCTACCAAGCCGTCGTTTCGCGAGCCGTTCCGCAAAAAGTTCTTATCAAACATCCGATCAAACACCAGGTCGCACCCTGTATCGAGCGACCCCATTTTAGTAACCCAGTATTTAGTAACCCAATATTCAGCAGCCCGTATTTAGCAAAGTTTGAGTTTGAGCAGCCAGGACAAGTTCGGACGAATTGAAGAACAGCAACTGACCTACCGCCGCTAAAATGGTGTCCTGTTGCAGATTGTTCTAGATCGCACGTTTGATTCTACTCACCCAGGGCTGACCTCCATGACAGAACCTCAAATTTTATACGAGGGTAAAGCAAAGATTCTCTATCCAACCGACGACCCCAACATTTTGTTGACTCGCTTTAAGGACGATGCCACTGCCTTTAATGCCCAGAAGCGCGGCACGATCGTCGGCAAAGGCGAAATGAACTGCGCCATCTCCAGCCACCTGTTTCAAATGCTGGAAGCAAAAGGCGTTCCCACTCACTGGATCGATCGTCCGGCGACGAACGAGATGCGGGTACGCGCAGTCAAAATTGTGCCGCTAGAAGTCGTCGTGCGAAATATTGCTGCGGGGAGCCTGTGCCGCGAAACGGGTTTGGCTGTGGGAATGGAACTACCCCGGCCGCTCGTTGAGTTTTATTACAAAAATGATGAACTGGGCGATCCGCTGCTGACGATCGATCGGCTGCGACTCCTTCAGTTGGCAACGCCTGAACAGATTGAACAGCTTCGCCAGATGGCACTTCAGGTCAATCAAATTCTGACGGCATTTTTTCAGGAGTGCGGCATTACGCTGGTTGATTTCAAGCTGGAGTTTGGCATGGATGCCGAAGGCAATTTAATCCTGGCAGACGAAATTAGCCCGGATACCTGTCGGCTGTGGAATCAGGCAGCAACCGATCCCAGTCAGCGAGTGATGGACAAGGATCGCTTTCGGCACGATCTGGGCAATGTGGAAGAGGCGTATCGCCAGGTGCTAGAGCGAGTTCTGGCACACCCAGTTTAGAGCACAAAAAACCGAATGCTGTACAATGGCTGCGTTTGTGCGGAACTCGCGTGATTTCTGTCAGTCAAACAAGTCAACCCCTTAGCAAGGGTGTCAAACCAGGCAGCGAGGGACAGTACTGAGAAACATTAGAGTGCTTCTCGACTGATGACGGCTTTTGCCTCCTGATTGCAGGATAAGCTGCTCGTCTCAAGTCGATCGTCTGCTGCTCTGATATACTCCTGTGAGCGATGCTCTGGTGTGTGGAAGTGTCAAACTCTTTTACCCGTATGCGTTTTTCTCCCTTTTTTCTGGCAGTCCTGACTGCTTCAGCAACCCTGAGCTTTGTGCGTCCGGTTGGGGCGCAGACGACCGAAGCGGCTTCTGAAACGCTGCCTTCTACGGAGCAAACCGAAGCAACAGACCTGCGTCCTGCAAACTCGATCGCTGCAAACCCGTCCTCGATTAATGCAGCGGAGGCTGCCAGCGTCAATGCTGTGGGTTCCCCCCATTCAGAGCTGCTGATCGCCGCAATGCCGCCTGGGTCTGCTGGAACTACTGTTTTCCCATCAGGAACAGTGCCTGAGGCAACGCCAATCGAGTTTGCACCCGATAACCTCAGAGGGGGAACTGCTTCGCAGCGCATCTCTCAGCTTCCGCCTAACCCCGGCTCGCAGCAGGACGCTCAAATTGACGAGCCGCCCAGTTCCCCGGAGACTCCCCCACCAGGAACCCAGACGCCGGAGCCGGAAAGCCCCAACCAGCTTAATGTGCCGATCGACACTCAGCCCGGATTAGGTGTCGATGTCGATGTCGAGCCAGCTCAGCCCGATGCTCAAACCCCTGCCCCCGCTCCCGGAACCAATATTCCCACCCTGCCGCCTTTCCCTGGAACTGGAACGCAGCAGGCTCCCGACAGCACAACGCCTACCCTTCCCCCGTTTCCTGGAACCGGGCAAACTCCTGGAACGGAACAAACGCCGGGCGGTGCAACGCCATCCCAGGCAGAGCAGTCCGAACCCAGGGTCTTAGTCTCAGAAGTGTTGGTGACCGGGGCAGAAGGCGATTTGCTGAATGAGGTGTATGGCACAATCCAGACCCTTCCTGGTCAAACCACCACCCGATCGCAGCTTCAGCAGGATATCAACGCCATTTTTGCCACAGGATTTTTCTCGAACGTGCGGGCAGTTCCCGAAGATACCCCCCTCGGTGTGCGCGTTACTTTTTTGGTGCAGCCGAATCCACTGTTTCAATCGGTTGAGCTGAGCGGGAGCGTGCTGCAAGAGCAGGGTACTGAAGTCACCTATCAAAACGAGCAGGTTCCCCTTCAGGAAGCCGTTGACACAATTTTTGCCAATCAGGTGGGGTCGATCGTCAATCTGCGGCAGTTGCAGGTGGGAATTGAAAACCTGAACCGTCTGTATCAGGACAATGGCTACGTGCTGGCGCAGGTCATTTCAGCTCCGCAAATTTTGCCGGATGGAACAGTGACGCTGGAAGTGGCAGAGGGCGTGATCGAGCAAATTGGCATCCAGTTTCTCGAAGAAGGTCAGCCGGTTGACGAAGAAGGCAATCCGGTTGAGGGACGGACGCGGGACTTTATCATTACCCGCCAGTTTGAGTCGCAGCCGGGGGATGTGTTTAACCAGAACCAGATTCGCGCAGACCTCCAGCGTGCCTTTGGGTTAGGCATTTTTGAGAGTCTGAATATTGCCCTCAATCCGGGGCAAGATCCACGGACTGTGGATGTTACGGTGAATGTCGAAGAGCGAAATACAGGGTCGCTGGCAGCCGGATTTGGCGTCAGCTCGGCAAGCGGTCTGTTCGGTTCGGTCAGCTTCCAGGAAACTAACTTGGGTGGCAATGACCAGGACTTGAGCGCAGAAGTCCAGCTTGGCGAGCGCGATTTGCTGTTTGATCTCAGCTTTACCGATCCCTGGATCGGCGGGGACCCGAACCGGACTTCCTACACGCTTAATGCGTTTGGGCGACAGTCAATCTCGCTCATCTTTGACGGAGGCGACGAAGAAGTGACGCTTCCGAACGGCGATCGCCCCCGGATTCGTCGCTATGGTGGCGGTATTAGTTTCAGCCGTCCGCTAGGTGATGATTGGCGGGCAAGTCTGGGTTTGCAGTATCAGAACGTCTCAGTGCGCGATGTAGACGGTGAGCTAACGCCTCGCGATGAATTTGGCAACCTGCTGAGCTACAACGAGTCGGGAATTGATAATCTGCTGACGCTCCAGTTCTCGGCGGTGCGCGATCGACGCAATGACCCAATTCAAACCACCAGTGGTTCGGTGCTGCGCTTTAGTACAGAGCAGGCAATTCCGATCGCGGGAATTACGTTTAACCGAGTGCGCGCCAGCTACAGCTACTTCCTTCCAGTACGATTCCTGCGCCTGACCGAAGGCTGCCAGCAGGAAAATCCGACGGCAGAACAATGTCCGCAAACGCTCGCATTCAACGTGCAGGGCGGTACGATTATCGGCGACTTCCCACCCTATGAAGCGTTCGCGCTGGGCGGCACAGACTCGGTGCGAGGCTACGGACCCGGTGACCTGGGCAGCGGCAGCAGCTTCCTACAGGCAACGGCAGAGTATCGCTTCCCGGTCTTTTCGATCGTCAGTGGCGCACTCTTCCTTGATGTCGGCTCTGATCTGGGCACTGCCTCAGATGTTCCAGGCGATCCAGCAGGAATTCGTGATAAACCGGGATCAGGTTTCGATTACGGCTTGGGAGTTCGGGTGCAAACGCCGCTGGGCTTAGTCAGAGTGGATTATGCGATCAACGACCAGGGGGATAACCGCATTGTGTTTGGCATCGGGCAGGGATTTTAGGAGGCGGCTACCGAAGAAGTGTTCCATGTTCCACATTGCCCCCCTAAATCCTCCACTTTTGGGGAACTTTGAAAGTCGAAATCCCTTGGCTCGGTTCCCCAAAATGACCCGCTAGGGAGGCAATACAGATCACGAGGATTCCTCCAAGCTGAGAGTTACTTCACAGCCGCCAACTATTCTAAAAAATCTGCCATTTTCCGTTTCGAGCCATTTCTCTGCATCAGCCTGATTTATTGCTGTATTGCTTAACTACATGCTTGAAGCCTCCACGTCTCGTTTATCTTCCGGTTTTCCTGCTTCACCAGGTCAGGTGTTTCAGCACACGCTGGCACGCTCGTTTGAGCGAGTTGGGATTGGTCTGCATTCGGGAAATTCGGTTTGCCTGCGGGTGTTGCCTGCCCTACCCGGATCTGGACGCTGCTTTGTGCGAGTTGATCTGCCCGATCGCCCCACGGTTCCCGCCCGAATCGATTGCGTGGGACAAACGCTGCTCTCAACCGAACTGGAAAGCGGTACAGCAACCGTGCGAACCGTAGAACATCTGCTGGCAGCTCTTAGCGGCATGGGGATTGATAATGCCCGGATTGAGCTAGACGCGGCGGAAGTGCCCTTGCTGGATGGTTCGGCTTTGCCCTGGGTAGAGGCGATCGAGCAAGCCGGAATCATGGCTCAGGAGGCGGAGCGTCCCCAAGCGGTGCTGACCGAGCCAGTTACCTTGAGTCAGGGCGATGCCTTTATCTCAGCATTTCCGGCAAATGAGCTGCGGTTTACCTACGGCATTGATTTTGATTTGCCTGCGATCGGTAATCAGTGGCAAAGTTGGTCGCCCGATCGCGAAAGTTTCCGGGAGGCGATCGCTCCGGCACGAACCTTTGGGATTGCAGAGCAGATCGACTCCCTCAGACAGCAGGGACTCATCAAAGGTGGTAGTCTTGACAATGCTCTGGTTTGCAGCCGAGACGGATGGGTCAATCCTCCATTAAGATTTTCAAATGAGCCAGTCCGTCATAAACTTTTAGATTTAGTAGGAGATTTGAGTTTGCTGGGAACTTTCCCCCGCGCTCATATCCTTGCCTACAAAGCCAGCCACCAGTTACACACTCAGTTTGCTGCCCGTCTGGCTGCTCTTTTGTTTGCTTAACCTGTTTGCCAACCGATTGTTGACTGGGGCGTTTCACCCTTCTTGCCGTCTTACACCTGGATTGACTCATGGCTATTTTGACTGACGACCCGACGAATACCGCTCATCTCACTGCGGAAGCTGAAGCTAACTCTAACAACACCCCGGCTGCGCGTGCCACGCTATCGATCGAAGAAATTCACCAGCTTTTGCCGCATCGCTATCCTTTCTCGCTAGTCGATCGCATTATTCAGTATGTTCCTGGTAAGTCGGCGATCGGCATTAAAAATGTCAGCTTTAACGAGCCGCACTTTCAGGGGCATTTTCCAGGTAAGCCGATTATGCCGGGTGTGTTGATTGTGGAAGCGATGGCGCAGGTGGGCGGAGTGGTGCTGACTCAGATGCCCGATCTGCCCGAAGGGCTGTTTATGTTTGCCGGAATCGATAAGGTTCGGTTTCGTCGTCCGGTGGTTCCCGGCGATCAACTTGTGATGACTGTGGAACTGCTGCGGGTCAAGCATCGTCGTTTTGGTTGGATGCAGGGTCGTGCCGAAGTCGATGGGCAGCTTGCCGCTGAAGGGGAACTAATGTTTTCTCTGGTTGACCTTTAAGTTTGACCTTGAAGTCAATTCTTTCGCCTTCAATCCTGAACGTCGAGTCACGGCTTTCTCCTGCATCTTCCAATCCCTACCCTCTGCTCAAAACCCTTGACTACTCTGATTCATCCGACTGCTGTGATTCATCCCCGCGCCGAACTCCATCCCACGGTGCAGGTCGGGGCTTATGCGGTAATTGGCGAACGGGTACGGATTGGGGCAGGTACGATCGTCAGTCATCACGCCGTGATCGACGGCGAAACCGAGATCGGCGAACGCAACAAAATCTTCCCCGGTGCGGCGATTGGCTTAGAACCGCAAGATTTGAAATACGACGGCTCGCTGAATCGGGTCACGATCGGCAATGACAATGTGATTCGCGAGTACGTCACCATCAATCAGGCAACGCTGGCAGGCGAAGCGACAGTTATCGGCAATCAAAATTTGCTGATGGCGTATGCCCATGTAGGTCACAACTGCGTGATCGGCGATCAGGTAATCATTGCCAATAGCGTTGCCCTTTCCGGTCACGTCCATATCGAATCCCAGGCACGAATCAGCGGTGTGCTGGGGGTGCATCAGTTTGTCCACATTGGACGGCTGGCAATGGTGGGCGGCATGAGTCGAATTCATCGCGACGTGCCTCCTTTTATGCTGGTTGAGGGCAATCCGGCACGAGTCCGATCGCTCAACAAAGTCGGGCTCCAGCGCGCGGGCTTTGCTGATTTAGATGGCGGCAAAACGATGCAGTCCCTCAAAAAAGCTTTCCGTACGCTTTATCGATCGGGCTTGCCCTTTACCCAAGCGCTCGAACAGCTTGATTTATTGCCAGATCATGAGGCGATCGCGCATCTGCGGCAGTTTTTGCGGCTGAGTCATTCGCTGGGGCGGCGGGGCTCGCTGCCGGGGAAGGCAATGCAGAGACGCGAGGATGATTAGAACCAAACGGCGAATTTTTATCAGTACAGGTGAAGTATCGGGCGACTTGCAAGGTGCGCTGCTAGTCGAAGCTTTGTATCGTCAGGCAGAATCCGCCGGAATTGATCTGGAAATTGTCGCGACCGGGGGCGATCGCATGGCCCAGGCAGGGGCGAAACTGCTGGCGGATACCAGTGCGATCGGCTCGATCGGCATTCTAGAATCAGTGCAATACGTGCTGCCGACGATTCGGGCGCAGCGACAGGTGAAAAGATGGCTACGCCAGAATCCGCCTGATCTGGTGGTGATGATTGACTATTTTGGTCCTAATATCGGTATCGGCAATTTTACGCGCCGCTTTTTTCCGTCTGTGCCCACGGTTTACTACATCGCACCGCAGGAGTGGGTCTGGTCGATGAGTTCGGCAAACACCCAGCGGATCGTGCGAGCCACCGATCGCCTGCTGGCAATTTTTCCGGCGGAGGCAGACTACTACCGGAAATGGGGCAGCGAGGTCGCCTGGATCGGGCATCCCCTGATTGATCGAATGCAAAATGCGCCCAGTCGCTCAGAAGCAAGAACGATACTAAACCTGGATCCAGAGGCTACGGTGATTTCCTTAATTCCTGCCTCTCGTCGTCAGGAAATTCAGTACATTCTGCCTGTGATGTTTGAGGCGGCGCGTCAACTCCAGGAAAAACTTCAGGCAAAACTGCCCCAGGTTGAGTTTTTGATTCCCCTGTCGCTGGAAACCTACCGGGAGGCGATCGAGCAGTCAATCCAATCTTACGGACTTCGGGCACGGCTGGTCGCGGATCAAACCCAGGCAGTGCTGGCGGCTTCGGATCTGGCAATTACCAAATCGGGCACGGTGAACCTGGAGCTGGCTTTGCTGAATGTGCCGCAGGTGGTGATGTATCGGCTCAATCCCATGACTGCCTGGATTGCTGAGAATCTGCTTAAATACGCCGCCCCCTTTATCTCTCCGGTGAATCTGGTGCTGATGCAGCCGATCGTCCCCGAACTGCTCCAGCGGCAGGCAACCCCCGATTGCATTGTGGCAGAATCGCTGGAATTTTTGCTGAACCCCGATCGCCGCAGTCAGATTCTCGCGGACTATGGGCGAATGCGGCAGCAATTAGGCGAGGTGGGCGTGAGCGATCGGGCAGCGCGGGAAATTTTGGATTTGCTTCCCGGAATGGAATAAGGGCAGGAATATGGCTCTATGACTCGACCTGCCGTATTTCTCGATCGCGACGGAGTGCTGAACGAAGAAGCAGGCTATTTGTATCGCGTTGAGGATTTGCGCCTGATTCAGGGAGTAGCGGCAGCCGTGCGGCGGTTAAACGATCGCCAGATTTTTTGCTGTCTCGTTTCCAATCAATCGGGTCCGGCGCGGGGCTATTATTCAGATTCCCACGTCGAGGCACTGCACGATCGCCTGGCGCATTTGCTGCATGTTGAAGCGGGCGCAAAGCTCGATGCGGTTTACTTTTGTCCCACGCTCAGCCCCCCCGAAGGCGGAATTGTATCTCCGTTCGATCGCTGGTCAACCTGGCGCAAACCCAATACGGGAATGCTGGTGGCGGCTGCCTGGACGCATGATCTAGACTTAAGCCGCAGTTTTATGATTGGTGACAAAGCAACGGATATCGATCTGGCTCACAACGCAGGCTGTACTGGGATTCTTGTTCAGACGGGATTTGGCGATCGAGTCTTGACGGGAACTTATCAGCATCTGACCCAGCCTGACTATGTAGCGGCTGATTTGTCTGAGGCGATCGACTGGATTTTGTCTCAAATTTAATCCAGTAGACTACAATTCAGTTCGTTTCCTGGCATCGTCGCTGATCAACGTTCGGTACAAATCGCTACCCACTCACGGTTAAATCCTCATGGCAGCCCGCACGATCGACAAACGAGATATCAGAGCCTTTTCGATTCTGGGCATTTTCTTTCTGCTGCTTGCCAGTTTGATTGGAATGGCAGTCTCTCGCGAAGCCGCACGGGATCACCGAATTCGAGCGCTGCTGAAGGATCGATCGTGCCCCAAGTGCGATCTGGACGGAGCCGATTTGGAACAGGCAGACCTGCAAACGGTCAATCTCGAAGATGCGACGCTGCGGGATGCCGACCTGAGGCGATCAAACCTGCAAAACGGGACGCTGACGCGATCGATTTTGAGTGAGGCAGATTTGACTAAAGCCAATTTAAGCGGGGCAGTGCTGAGCGAAGCCATCCTCAACAGTGTGCTGCTCAAGGAAGCCAATCTAACCGGGGCAAACCTGAGCCTGGCTTACCTGGGCGACAGCAACCTCAGCAAAGCCAATCTGCGGGATGCTAACCTGCGGGGTGCCAATTTGGTGCGGGCGAATCTCAAAGAAGCCAACTTGCAGGACACGACCCTGAGCGAAGTCAATCTCAATCGAGCCGAGCTGCAAGAAGCCGATCTGCGCCGTGCCGATCTGGGCAGTGCCGATTTGCGAAATGCCAACCTCAAGGCTGCGAATCTGGTGCGGGCGAACCTTCCCAGAGCTGATTTAACGCGGGCAGGACTAATCAAGGTGAATTTGCGCGATGCCAACCTGGGCAGTGCCAATCTAACGAATGCCAATCTTAGCAATGCCGACTTGGGCGAAGCGTATCTGGCAGAAGCCGATCTCAGTAACGCCGACTTATCGGGGGCAAATTTAGAAGGAGCAAATCTTGCCAGGGTCAACCTGAACGGAGCGAATCTGAGCGGGGTGAACTTGAATGGCGTTAATTTGCGGCGTGCCGATCTCAGCGGTGTCAATTTGCAGGGCGTCAGCCTTGATACGGTCAAACTTTGCCGCACCACCCTGCCCGATGGATCGATCGCCAATCGCGACTGCTCTCAGCAATCCTGAACCTTTCTTTCCTTCACCGTCTCTTCCCGTTTCTAATCAATTTCTGAATTAATTTCTGATCAATTGTTCTGTTGAATCATTTGAATCATTCTGGTCAATCTTAAAGTGCAGGCAAATTCTCTATGAATCGGCGTTGGCAGGCTCCTTTCTTCCTTTCCGCTCCAGCAACCCCCCAAAGCAAGCGCATTCGATCGCCGCGCAAACGTCCTACTAGTTCAGGGGCAGCGGTGCTGAGTGCAATTCTCCTGAGTTTTTTCCCTGCGATGGGGCTGACGCAATCCCTGCCGACGCTCAGCATTGATAATCAGTCCGGCGCAGCCATGACCCCCGAAGGGCAGCTTAATCTGGGGTTGCAATATATCCAGCAGGGACAGGTCGATCAGGCGATCGCAGCGTTCCGGCAGTCTGTCACCCTTGATCCTCGCTTTGCCGCGTCTTATTACAATTTGGGGCTTGCTTATCGGCAAAAAGGACTGCTTCAGGATGCAGCAAACGCTTTTTACCAGGCGATCCAGGTAGATCCAGCACTGTCGCTTGCCTATGCTAATTTAGGCGCGGCTCTGCTAGAAGGCAACAATTTTCCCCTGGCGCAGCAGTATTTGCAGCGATCGCTTCAGCTTGACCCGAATCTGGGCTTGGCGCACTACAATCTGGGCTTGGTGCTGCGGCAGCAGGGCAACAGTCAGGCAGCAATGCCCTATTTTCAGCAGGCAGTTCGACTCAGCCCCAATGCGCCAGAGCCATCCTACTATCTTGGATTAATTTACCTCCAGCAGGGACGCACCCCCGACGCGCTAAAAGCGTTTCAGCAGGCGATCGCGCTCAATCCCCGCTATCCTGAAGCGCAGTACAGCCTGGGATCAATTCTGTATCAGCAGGGCAAATTGAATGACGCGCTCAACGCCTTCCGGCGATCAGCAGAGGCAAACCCCAACTATCCCAATGCCTACTACGGAGCGGGGTTAGTTTTTCTGCGGCAGGGTAATTATGCCGACGCACGGCGGGTATTGCAGTACGCCACCGATTTATTCTCGATGCAGGGTAATCGCCAATGGGCAAACAGTGCGGCTCAGCTTTTACAGCAGGCACAGCGTCGCTAGAATATTGCCAGGACAGAACCAGCGCAAAAGAAAATTTCCCTTTAACCGATCGGCTAAAATTCGATCGCGCTATCTGTCAAGATAGAAAAATTGATTCCCGAAACTTTATGTGGCAATTACCCCTGCGGGGAACGGCGAAGCGATTAATTTCTGCTCTGCTGACGTTTGTAATGACGCTCATGCTCTGGTGTTCTCCTGCCCGGGCAGACTGGACAGCACCGCAGTCATTTAGCAATGCTCAGCTTAAAGGGCGCGACTTTTCCGGGCAAGAGCTTCAGGGGTCAGAATTCTCGAATGCCAACCTGGAGCAGACCAATTTTGAAGACGCAGACGTGCGAGGCGCGGTCTTTAGTGCTTCGACCATGACAAAGGCAAACCTGCGGGGGGCAGACCTGACCAATGCAATGGCAGATCAGGTGAATTTCAAAGGGGCATCTTTACGGGAAGCCGTATTAGTCGAATCGATTTTGCTGCGATCGATCTTGGAGGACGTAGACATTACTGGAGCAGACTTTACCAATGCCATTCTGGACAGGGCGCAAGTTAAAGCTCTGTGTGAGTCCGCAAGCGGCATTAATCCAAAAACGGGAGTGATGACCCGCGAATCTTTAGGCTGTCGCTAGTAGGAAAAATCTGTGAATCAGCCCATAAATCAGCGGATCGGCATTATCGGCGGCGGACAATTGGCATGGATGATGGCAGATGCCGCTCAACGACTTAATCTCGCGCTGGCAATTCAAACTCCCAGTCCGTCTGATCCTGCCGTGTCGATCGCCGCTCATACCGTTTTTGCCCCGATCGCTGATGCTGCTGCAACTGCAAAACTGGCAGAGTTTAGCGACGTGATCACCTTTGAAAACGAATTTGTTGATTTAGAGGCACTGCGTTCTCTCAGTCAGGTGCGGTTCTTTCCCAGCCTCGACTCCCTTGCCCCCCTCCTGGACAAATATGAGCAGCGATGCTTTTTGCGCGATCGGGGTCTTCCCACGCCCGCCTTTGCCGCCTTTGATCCTGCCCAATTGCCCGATGCCTACCCCGTAGTTCTCAAGTCCCGACGACTGGGCTATGACGGACAGGGCACGTTTATCTGCCGCGATCGAGCTGTCCTAGAAGCTGTCCTGCAAAAAATTTCGGTTGCCAATCCGCTGTCTCACTGGGTGCTGGAGGAATTTGTGCCCTTCGATCGCGAGTTGGCAGTCATGGTGGCTCGATCGCAAACTGGGGAAATTGTTGTCTATCCCGTGGTGGAAACCCAGCAGGAAAATCAGGTCTGTCAGCGCGTGATTGTCACACCCGAGTTTGATTTATCCGTTGTGGAGCAGGTGGAATCGATCGCCCGATCGCTGTTGAAGGCACTGAACTACGTGGGCATAATGGGCATTGAGTTTTTTCTAACGCAGGACGGTAAAGTGCTGGTGAATGAAACGGCTCCCCGCACCCACAATTCAGGGCACTATTCGCTGGATGCCTGCATCACCTCGCAGTTTGAGCAGCAGCTTCGCACAGTTGGCGGTTTGCCCCTTGGAAGTCCTGCTCTGACCGTGAATGGAGCGGTAATGGTGAATTTGCTGGGCTACGAAACGGCAGCGTCAGATTACTTGGAAAAACGGCAGCAGATCGCTCAAATTCCCCGATCGCACCTTTATTGGTACGGCAAATCGCAATCGCGCCCTGGTCGAAAATTAGGTCACGTCACGGTTTTGCTCGATGAAGGCAATCGCGATCGTGCCTTGCAAGTTGCCCGACAGGTAGAGTCGATCTGGTATCCCGGTTGAAAACCTGCGACAGCTCATCGACAATAGGTTCACCAATCTAAAAATAGGATTGAAGAACCGATGGCAAATTTAATTTGGAGATGGATAACCAGACTGGGAACCGTTCTGCTGCTAATGATGACGCTGGCTTGCAACCAGCAGCCGACCCCGAACGCAGGCACAGCGCAGGCAATTCTTCAGGGTACAAGCGATCCCGCAACCGTTGCGGGCGTTGTGAACTTTAAGGAAACCGATGCCGGACTGGAAATTGAAGCAAACCTGACTCAGGCTCCTGACGGCATACACGGCTTTCACGTCCATGAGTCTGGGAGCTGTGCAGACGAAGGAAATGCTGCCGGGGGACATTACAATCCCGACAACGTTAAGCATGGATTACTGGTTCGGGATGGCTTTGCCAATGCCCATGCTGGGGATCTGGGCAACGTTGAAATCAGTCAGGGTCGGGCAACCTACCGCGCCACGCTGCCCGGACTCACCCTCAGCAACGGAGAATACCCAATCGCCGGACGAGCCGTAATCCTGCACGAAAAAGCCGACGATTTTGGACAGCCGACGGGCAATGCAGGCGGTAGAATCGGCTGCGGCACGATTACCCCCACAACCTAACGCTGCAACACGTCAGCAGCAACCGAGAGCAGCAAAACTGCACCAAACGCCAGACGATACCAGACAAACACCCAGGTATTCTTATTCTGCAAATACCGCAGTAACCAGGCGATCGCCAGGTAGGAAAAGATAAACGTCGAGACAATGCCGACAAGCAACGCCAGCAAACTGTCCAGACTGCCAAACGCTTTTCTTGCCTGAAACAGAGTCGCGATCGCCAGCGTCGGAATACCCAGCAGAAAAGAAAACCGTGCTGCCGTCTGGCGTTCTAATCCCAAAAAAAGAGCGGTTGTGAGCGTTGACCCCGATCGCGAAGCCCCTGGAATCAGCGCGATCATCTGCCCTAAGCCCACCAGAATGCCATCTCGCGTTTGCAGGTCGTCAAAGCCGCGCTTCCGGCTACCCACTTTCTCAGCAAAACCCAGCAGCAACGCCATCACGATCGACGTAATTGCGATCACAACCGCGCTTTCCGGCACAATATCTTTAACCGCATAGCCGACTGCCAGCGCGGGAATTGTCCCGATCGCAATACCCACCAGCAACTTCCATTCTTCCCGCCCCCAGTCTTTCTGCTGAAATGCCTGCCATGCGCCCGACAGGATTTTCTGAATATCTTTCCAGAAGTAGAAAGTGACCGCGATCACGCTGCCAAACTGAATTGCATCGACAAAATACTTTTGTCCGAGGGCAGTCCAACCAAATAACTGCGTCACAATTAATAAATGGGCAGTGCTGCTGATGGGTAGGAATTCGGTAATTCCCTGCACAAGACCCAAAACCACGGCTTGAAAAAGTTCTTGAATTAGTTCCACAACAGTTCTCTCGTATCAGTTCTGACGTACCGGACAGCTCCGGACAGCTATAGACAAGCAAAAGCAGCAATCAAAAGCGGTACAAGAACAGTTCTGTTCTCGTTCAGCTTACAGGCTTCCTGGTACTTATGCTGCCTTGCGCGATCGTCTTCAGCAAAATTTTAGGTCAGCCTAAAAATCCGAAGGGCAATCGCAAAATTATCTTCACGCGGATGCCCCCCAGGGGGATAAATTTGTGATATGTTAAAAAAGTTGAACTAAAAGATTAGAAAAGCCGTTGTCCCCCTTGTCTTCAAGAAAGCTGTATTCCCTGTCGAGTCCGCTTGAGTCTGCCGGACTGGAAGAACTCCCAATTTCAATTCCGCTCATTGAGCGGCTGCCCTTAACCTGGCGATTCCTGCTGGCTTCTGCCTTCCTGGTGTCGATCCCGGTGTTTTTTCAGGCTCCCTTGGTGCGATCGGCTCCTTGGTTTAGCCTGGTGATGACGGGCGGCTGGTTCTGGCTCAGTGCATGGCTGCGATCGCGTCCCCGGTCAGCGGAATGGGGGGATCTGCTCATGGGCTTTACCTGGACATGGCTAGCAGGTTCGATCTACTGGGGTTGGCTGCGATGGGAGCCGTTGCTGCATTTGCCAGTCGAATCCGTTGGGCTGCCTTTTGCGATCGCAGGTTTACGGCGCGGGCAAGACCGCATTGGTAACTGGTTTTATCTAGGGTCGCTGTTTGGCACTGCCATGACCGATGCCTATTTTTATGCAGTCAACCTGATTCCGCAGTGGCGGCAGCTTGTGCAGGTTGAGCCTCATCTAATGGAGCCCATTTTCCAGAGCGCGATCACTCAAATGCAAACGCCCTGGGGAATAAGTTGGGCGATCGGGTTGGGATCTGTGCTGCTGCTGGTCGGAGGTTTACCGCTGCGGTCACAACAGCTTCACTGGTGGACTTTAGGCGGTGCAGTTTTGAGTACGATTCTGGTAGATGGGCTATTCTGGCTGGCTGCAATCTCCGTACTGTGATGCTCGTGTAGCAAAATAATTCAGGTTTTGCAATAAGTTCGGTATAAACCGATTGTGATTGCTTTGTCTTGCAACTCATCAAACCGATCGCAGAAAAAATATAGTCCTAAATGATAGGTAGGTTAGATTAAAGGGGAAAAATCCTGATCAACGCGGATTATATTTGACGCAAGGCTCTCTATAATTCAAAGGCTGAGAGTCCTGTAGCCGAGCAAATGCGTCAGAATGCGTCACACGGCAACAATACGGTCTGTGAAACTGCTGTGAATGGACAGTCTGTTCCCCATCTAATCCTGCATACAGAGTCGGGAAACCGCTACTTTTCACTTGTTGGGAGCAACTGCTGGAGAGTCGGGCGAGGCGACGACAATAACTTTGTCTTGCCCGATCGCTGGATCTCCCGAAACCACGCGCTGCTTCAGCAAATGGAAACTGGCGATTTTTATCTGATCGATCTGGGCAGTCGCAATGGTTCTTTTGTCAATGGGCGGAGAGTCAGTGTTCCTGTGACGCTGCAAAATGGTGATCGGCTCACGTTTGGGCAAACCGAGCTAGAGTTTTTTGCTCCCAATTCTGATTCCAGTGCCCCAACTCTGGGCAATGACTCTCAAGAATTTACTGCTACCGCTACGCTGCATGTCCGTCGCCTGATTTCCGTGCTGGTTGTAGACATTCGCAACTTTTCAGGCATGACGCGCCAGATTGACGAAAAAGTACTGTCGGAAGTAATTGGAACCTGGTTTCGCTGTGCAGGTGATATTATTCGCGATTATGGAAGCTGGGTCGATAAATATATCGGCGATGCGGTAATGGCAGTTTGGATTCACGGCGCGCAGGGCATCAGTCCGGGTGAAATGATGCGGGTTGCCCATGCCCTCAGTACTCTACACAAAATGACGAGTCAGCTTCACGAAACCTATCCGCTTCCTGCTCCGATTCGCATTGGTGCAGGGCTGAATACCGGATACGCAATGGTCGGCAATACGGGCACAGGCGATCGACCCGACTATACCGCCCTGGGTGACACGGTAAATGCTGCCTTTCGGCTAGAGTCTTCTACAAAGCAAATTGGGATGGATATTGCCTTAGGAGAAACGACCTATCGCTATCTCGTTGAGGCAGGAGTGAAACCCGAAGTCTTTATCCCCAAAACGGTACATCTTAAAGGTTATGATCTGCCAACCCAAACCTATGCCGGGCTCTTCTCGGATCTAGACACTTTCCTGCAATCAACGCAGGTTCAGGACAAGGCACAGGGGTAGACGCTCCGGGAAAAGGGGTTGGGCGATGAGGGGAAGGCTGTTCAATTTATAAATTGAATAAAGGTTCTTGTCATAAAGGTTCATGAAACAAAAAAGGGCAGACCCATGAGCCTACCCTCCAATGTCAAATGTATTCAAGCGGTGAGTATTCAAGCTGTGAAACTGAATTTCAAACTGAAATTTAATTCTCAGAATTAAGCCAGTACAGCCTGGGATTAAACCATTGCCGCTTCAACCGGAGCCGTTGCAGGAGCCGGATAAACGCTAATCTTTTGGCGGCTCTTGCCTTTGCGTTCAAAAGTGACCACGCCATCGACCAGGGCAAACAGCGTGTCGTCGTTGCCGCGCCCAACGTTGACGCCGGGGTGAAACTTCGTGCCCCGTTGCCGTACCAGGATATTGCCAGCACGCACAACCTGACCACCAAAGCGCTTCACGCCCAGCCGTTGAGCATTAGAATCTCGACCGTTACGGGTACTGCCCGTCCCTTTTTTGTGAGCCATCGTTTCCTCGAATGTTGACTAGGGTAGAACTTTGACCAGGATAAATCCTGATTCAGAATGAATGCGAACTGCCTGCGATCGAGTTTAGCCCGAATTATTCGGCGGCTACCGCTTCGGGTGCTGCTTCAGCCTCAGATGCTGCTTGAGCCGCTGCCCTTCCCGCCACGATCGCACCATTTAGCGAGATCGAATTGATCATCAGGCGCGTAATTTCCTGACGGTGTCCCCGCTTTTTGCGAGTCTTTTTCTTAGGCTTCATTTTGTAGATCAGCACCTTCCGTCCGCGAAAATGACGCAGCACCGTTGCCTCTACCGTTGCCCCTGTAACCATTGGCTGCCCGATCGAAATCTCCCCATCGTTTTCGACAAAGAGAACGCGATCGATCGTCACTGCCCCATCTGTATCAACGGCGAGCCGCTCAACATCGTAGAAGCGACCGGGTTCGACCCGAAACTGCTTGCCGCCCGTTTCAATAATTGCGTATGTCATGATATTCCTCAAAGATTGCCGTACAGGTAGCCAGGAGCGCGATCGGTCAGGGTATCAGCCCTCCCTTATCAACACGCTTTACTCAGCATTTTTTACTCAGCATTTTTTGCAGAGCGATCGCCAAGCAGTCCGGGCATTTTGCCGTTAAACCTGGTCCGAGCGATTAAACGCCAAGAGACCATTCTCGCGAATTGAAGTGGGGAGTGTCAAGTTTAAATCGGAATTAAACCACAAAGCTAGCGGATTCGCCCTGAGCTGCCTGCCGACTGCGGGCATCGTAGTACAGGTCTTCGAGGGTAATGCTATAGAGAGCTTCTTTTAATTTGGTGTGAAGTCGCTGCCAGAGGGTAAATGTCACCCAATCTTCTACCTGATTGGCTTCGGGTGTGAGGCGCGGCAGGGGTTCGATCGTTTCACCGACGGCTTCCAGGATATGACCGAGGGAAATTTGGGCGGGAAGACGTGCCAGTTTGTAGCCCCCCTGAGACCCGCGCACCGATTCCACGAGTCCGGCACGCCGCAGCTCAATTAACAGTTTCTCGAGATAGGGAGCGGGAATGTCCTGGCGTTGAGCAATTGCCCGAACAGAAGTGGGCTGATATCGGGGCTGAAAGCTTAAGTCGAGCAGGGCTTTGACGCTGTAGTGTCCGCGAGTGGTGAGCTTCATTCAATCCTTAAATAAGCCATCCTTAATAAAATTCAATTACGAAAAGGCAGCGATCGGATTGCAGCCACTCTATTATCGATCAGGCTGAATGAATCGTTTTTTCGCTTGATTATCAATTGGAAGGGACAGCCCCAAGGAGTTGTCTATTGGAGCGAATCGATGAACTAGGGTGAACGCTGACCCTGCCTATTTAAAACCGAAATTATTGAGGGCGGACAAGCAGCATGATGCTGAGTTCATGAGAAAAAAAGTAATCCGCTTTTTCAGACCTGCGCTATATTGAAACCTTTTAGTTCCTGAGCAGGGTGATCCAGATTTGTAATATGACTCTGTAATGCTAGAACGATCGATCAGGATTAGTAAAGTCAAAATCATTTGAGTCGATCAAAAAGCTTGCATTTTAATACAAATCACATGGAAAAAAGTTGACTGACCACGGTAATATAGATTCAAAAGCTGATGCAAAGCGATAGATGAATGATGACAGAATTATCTATAGCGAGATTATCAGCGAAATTGTATTCCATCGTAGTATCTCACAGGAGTCTCTCATGGCAGTATCTCACTGTGAGGTGCCACCGTTCCTAATCAATGATCCAGCCCAAACGAATGAGTAAAAAGAAAAAGATAGAGCCTTTAACCGGAGAAGCCCTTCTGACGAAGGTTAAAGAACTAGAGCACGTCAGCAAAGAAGAAAAGGCGAAAGAGTGTGGCTATTACACCATTACCAAAAATGGCGTAGAGCGCGTCAACATGATGAAGTTCTACAATGCCCTTCTGGAAGCAAAAGAGATTGAACTCGATGGCAAGCAGGGCAGCAACGGTCGTGGTGGACGCAGTGCCAGCTATCGAATTACGGTTCAGGCAAATGGTAATCTGCTGATTGGGGCTGCCTATACCAAGCAAATGGATTTGAAGCCAGGAGATGAATTTGAAATCTCTCTCGGTCGGAAACACATTCGCTTAAAGCAACTTGAAGGCGAGGATTTCGAGGAATAAAGCCTTGAAGGTTTGATTCTGGAAAACAAAATCTTGCAAAGTTGAGAAGTGTCTGAGGCAAAGCAAATTTGGCAGGAGGGTCGCTTCTGTCAAACCTCATGACACTTTTCTAGCTAATCTTCATCCTGACGGATGAACGCGAAAAGTTTGACAAAATAAGTCTGACAAGATAAGCCCGACAAGGTAATTTGACGAACCGGGAGGCTTTAAAGTATTGAAGCAAAGCCTCTTATTTTGCTGTGAACTTGCTACAGGCAGTGAAAGAGCGGAGACAGACTGGCATTTTTCCGTTTTTAATCTGTCAAATTCCTTAAATTTGACAAAAATCAGGTCAATTAGCACTCAAAGCGTGACGCTAGTAATTGACTCACGGCATTTTTTTAGCTCGGATGTTGCCTTACTCAACAAGCAAGAAAGCATTTGAGCTTGTAGATGTTTCTCACCGTCGTTTTAACTAGGTTTGTAATGCCTGTCCCTACTCAATTAAGCAGCGGCTAGATTCGCGATCGGTAGAATTTTTTGGTGCAAGGTTGGGGCGATCGCAATCAACCGCAGAGATTGACGATGATTGATGGCCTCGGCAAAAAGTTTAATTTTCAGCATGGCATCGGCGTCGCATGGAAGCTGCTGCACTCAGCAACTGATTCAATTCGGGCTGCCCAGAAGCCTCTTTCGCTCTAACCAGAACGCTACTATGAAATAGAGGTCGGAAAAGGTTTGATTGAGGGATTTTGAGTCGATCTAGAACCGAATCTGACGGCTGCTTATTTTTGCTGCTGGTGTAATTTCATAAGATCCATGAGTGAGTCTACGCTGCGTCCTGCTTTGATTACCCGCGTTCTGCCGGAATCGATCGCCGCCGAGGTTGGTTTTGAGCCGGGCGACCGACTGGTGGCAATTAACGGACAGCCGCCGCGCGATTTGATTGATTATCAGTTTCTCTGCGCAGATGAGGTGCTGGAGCTAGAAGTACTGGATGCCAAAGGCAAAGCTCACATCGTTGAGATCGAAAAGGACTATGACGACGATCTGGGACTGGAGTTTGAGTCAGCGCTGTTTGATGGGCTAATTCAGTGTAACAATCGCTGTCCCTTTTGCTTTATTGACCAGCAACCTCCCGGCAAGCGGCAAAGCCTGTATCTGAAAGACGACGACTATCGCCTCAGCTTTCTGTACGGCAGCTATCTGACGCTGACTAATTTGACTTCAAAAGAATGGGATCGGATTGCTCAGATGCGCCTTTCGCCCCTGTTTGTCTCGGTTCATGCCACGGAGCCAGAAGTACGAACCCGACTGCTCAAGAATCCGCGTGCCGGACAATTGCTCGATCAGCTTCGCTGGTTTCAGCAGCATCGGCTGCAAATTCATGCTCAGGTGGTGGTTTGTCCGGGCATCAACGACGGCATGCATCTAGAGCGAACTTTGCACGATCTGGCGCAGTTTCACAAAGGCGAGATTCCCACTGTGGCATCGGCGGCGATCGTCCCCGTTGGCTTAACTCGCTTTCGTCCTGCCGAAGATGAACTTGTGCCCGTCACACCGGAAAAAGCGCGAGAAGTGATTGCTCAGGTACAGCCCTTACAGGCAAAATTCCGTCAGCAGATAGGAACCACCTTTGCCTGGTTAGCCGACGAGTGGTTTTTGATTGGACGCGAGGAACTGCCGCCAGAATCGCATTACGAAGATTACCCGCAGTTAGGGAATGGCGTGGGTTCAATCCAGCAATTTCTAAAGCAGTTTCAGACCGCTGCCAGAAAGCTTCCGCCCCGTGTGCCTACGCCACGCCGCTACACTTGGATTGTGGGAAATGCAGTGGAGTTTGCCTTCCAGCCGATCGTCCAGCGATTGAATCAGGTGGAAGGACTGACGATTGATCTGGTTGCCTTGAATAGCCAGTATTGGGGACAGCAGATCAGCGTGACAGGGCTGATTACCGGACAGGACATTTTAACCGCGCTGCGCGGACGCGACCTCGGGGACGGAATTCTGCTGCCTGCGGTGATGCTGAAGCACGATGACGAGCGCTTTCTGGATGACCTGACCGTGAGCGAACTTTCTCAGGCGTTAAATGTGCCGATCTTGAAGGTGGGGGCGATCGAAGAATTGCTGGTGGTTTGTACGCAAGAGCAGGGTTAGATCAGGTTAGAGGAGTCTCAGGGGTTCTACATTTAGTTTCTACTCTACATTTAGTTTCTACAAGGAGTGGCGCTGCGATCGGGCCTGCTCAATTTGTTCAAGATACTGCATGATTTGGGAACTGCGATCGAGGTAGGCGACAAACAGCAGAATGCTAAAACCTACGACTCCTAAACCGGGCAGTCCGCCGGAAACCGCATTATAAAGTCCGTGCAAAACGGCGGCGATCGTCAAACCCAGTAACAGTAGGGCGGCTCGGCGACTGGGATAACGAGCTGACAGCCCAATAAAATAGCCCACGATGCCCGTCAGCACGGCATGAAAGAGCGGCAGCGACCCAAAGCGAATCGAATGGGTTGCCAGATACATTCCCAGATCAATCTGTCCCCGCGTTAAGCCGATCGCATACTGCACGGCATAGGCTCCACTTTCAGCAACGGCAAACCCCAAGCCAGACATCGCCCCATAAAAAGCGATCGTGGGCGGCTCAGGGAGCCTGCGAGCGTGCAGCAGCGGCAAAAGCAACGGAATTGCCTTGCAAGCTTCCTCTAAAATCCCCACCCCTAGCACAAACCCGATCAAACGACCCGGCAGCCCCTGTTCTGTTACCCCATAGAGCAAGCTAAACGGCGGAATCCGCTGCACTAGCAGCAGCACGGGAATACTAATAAACACCGTGAATAGAACACACCCGATCGCATAACCCCAGGAAACCCGGCTCGGCTTGATCAGGTGGTAGAACACTAGACCCCAGACGATCGCATAATAAATTGCCGTGAGCCAAGCGGTTTGGGCAAGGCTTACCTGTTTCGCTAGCAGATTGATCATCAACGGCACAAGCCCCAAAAACAGCAACAGCCGTACGATCGCACTTTGATATCGCTCTGGGCGCAACACCTCCCGATAGGGAAACAGAACCGTGAAGGAAAGATTTTTGGGGGGCAGTCTGGGTTCCTCAACGCTGGCAGAAACGGGAACGAGTGCCCTGCTCTGAGACTCGGATGGAATAGGAGAAAACTCAGCAATCCAGGTCGGACGATCGTTTCCAGCAAGCTGACAGTAAACTTTAATCTGCTGAAGATGGGGCAAATCTAGCTCGCGAATCTGCTGCTTGACCAGTTCGACAAATGCCTGCTGTTCCAGAGGGCGATCGGCAATGAGCAAAATCTTGAGCAGGCTTGCTCTGGTCAGCACTTTGGCAGTGACTCCGCGTGGCTGAAGGGTCTGGTTTAACCAGAGGGCGATCGCCTGAGGATTTCCCTGTTGTGCGAGGGCGCGGAGGTCAGGCTGCGTCATGCGGGATGCGTAGCAGGGTCAAGTGGTGAGGCATGGGTTAAACCGGGCTGAATTTAAGACTTTCTTCAGAAGGCTTGATTTAGAAGACTTGATTTAGAAGATAAACACTGCATCGGTTGAATTTTTGTAAAAAATAGAGTGAAAGATTGAGATTGAAGATTGACATTTAAAAATGTATCTGAAGAACTAGAAAAACTAAATTTAGCTTTGTTAGAATCACTCAACAATAAAAACAACTTACATCATCTCAAGCAACAGAGGCTCGTATGGAATACACATTCGAGATTATTGGTGTATCTCCAGTTTTATACTTTTTTAATCATCAGCTTCAGAGCCAGGAGAACAGAATTGATCTAACAGAACGCGCAGCTTATTTCGGCTCCTATCACTGTACGCTAGACGCTTTTTTAGAATCTGTCGAATCTCTGCCAATGCGCCAAAACTGGAACCTCGATCGGGTGGTGGACACAGTCGTTCAGTTCTGGCTGAACAACGCAGAGCAGGTCAATCGCTGGAAAAAACGACTCGCCGAGGCAGGCAGTGAAAATTTGCTCGTCGGACGGCTGGCAGATCTGGAGGCGTTGCGATCGGAGTTTGAGTCATTGCTGTAGCTGGATTTCATTCTTGATAAATTCAGCGCTTACAGCCTTGTTCAGGCGATTGAAGTGCAAAAAATGGGGCGCAGCCCCTGAACCCCCGTACCTTATAAGAGTGAAAAACGCTGTAATTCAGCATTTAATCCATAGCGGTTTGCATCTTGCAGGGGAACGTCGGGAAGCTGTTTCAGCAGTGCATTCCAGGTTTTGTGGGACTGCAAAGCGTTGACCACGATCGGGAGCGGCTCTGGCAGAATTGCCGGAAAATCTGCTTCTTCAGGAAGCCGAATTTTGTATGCCAATCTTTCTTGGGGTGGCGTAAATTGGGCATTAATCCCCGATCGATTGCCTCTGGCATCAACCCGATACCACCCGGATTCGGGCAGATAAACCGCATTAAAGCCGTGCAGGCTGTAGGGAGCACCCTGATCATTCACACTCAGTCGCTGATAGCAAAACCCTGCTGGAATGCCGTTTGCCCGTAGCAGTGCGGCTAAGAGATGGCTTTTCGCATAGCAGTATCCTGTTCGATGCCGAAGCACCTCTGAAGCGCGACAGGTCACAGGATTAAGCTGATAGTCATAGCTATGATGGATTTCGTCTCGCACCCACTCAAAACAGCCTTCTGCAATGCGGAGCAGTTTTCCTTCTGGAGCGATCGATTCGTTCATCGGTACGGCTGCAATTTTCCTGGCAAGTGCCAGAACCTCTGGATGCTGGTGATCAATCACTTCGCTCGCTTGCAGATAGGCTTTCATTGCTTAGGGATAAAATAATCCCGATTGTCGCACAAACCCGATGTTTTTCTACAAAGCTCGCTTGATTACCGTACGAGAATTTGACCGAAAATAGGGTGAGAAAAGCGACCGTCCAGAATAGGTTGTCCCTGAACCGATCGCCCTACAAGGTGTCTTCTGTTTCGTAAACTGGCGTTTACAGAGTTCATTGTTCCCGGACTGGCTAAATGAATCACAAAAAATGCAGAGGTGCCTTGCTGTATGCGGCGGGAAGGGTACAAAAATCTCAGTTAAACGCAAAATTGATTGTTTATTTTATGACGAGAATTGTGCTGCCTTTCCGCTGCATTTTCGTCTTGTATTGTTGCTTTGCATCCTATCAAGTTCGCTTGAATTCCTCCTCAGCGGCACAAAAATTATGCAGAACGGGTCGCCTGAATCCTGAAGAAACTTGCTAAGTTAAAAGCGACAGTCAATCAACAAGGAGACGACCATGCTGGAGCTTTACCAGTTTGAGCTATCCCATTACTGTGAAAAAGTGCGGCTAATTCTGGACTACAAGGGCTTAGCCTATCGCAAGATCGAGATCACCCCAGGAATTGGGCAGCTTGACATTTTTCGGATGTCGGGGCAGCGGCAGGTTCCTGTCCTCAAGGATGGCAACGAGGTGATTGCTGACTCTACAGAAATCGCGTTTTACCTCGATCGCAAATATCCCGAACGCCCGCTGATTCCGACCGAGCCGCAGCGGCGATCGCAGTGTTTGATTTTAGAACAGTGGGCAGACGATTCGGTGGGCATCAATGCTCGAAAACTGCTGATTAGCGCAGTCGGTCAGGATTCGACCTTTTTGACCTCGGCTCTGCCGTCTGGAACCCCCGGATTTTTGAGAAATTTAGTTCAGTCTGTGCCGCGTGAGGCGATCGATCTGGTAGGGTTTGGGGCAGGAGCTAGCCCTGATGCAATCAAGTCTGCCCGCAAAGAAATGCACCGCAGCTTGGAATCCCTGAGCGAGATGCTGCGCGATCAGCCTTATTTGCTAGGCGATCAGCCGACGCTGGCAGATTTTGCAGTTGCAGCCATGACCATGTACGTGAAGTTTCCGATCGGGTCGTATCTGGAACTGCCTGCCGCCATTAAAGGCAAAGGAACGATCGAGCTAATCAACGATCCGCTGCTCAAGCCTTTTTGGGACTGGCGCGATCGGCTTTATGCAGATTTTCGCAAAGCTCCGCTCACGGCAACGGCAGGGGCAACTAGCGGTTCCTCATCGGGTCCCACCTCGATCAACATTGATTGATCTGAATCGATTCAATTGAATTCATTCGATTGAATGGATTGACCCTGATTGAACTTCATTGATTAAAGTGACCTGGTGTAAACACAAAAACTGCCCTTATTCTTCCGCCCTTCCCCGCCCTGCTCCAATCAGTGACTTTGTGTATTTGCATTCGGCAACGCCGGATTTAAACCAAAAGGATTTGAATCGGATTGAGGACAAATAACCAATAAAACCACGAGATCTATCCTCAATCCCTGTCCTCATTGATGCTTTGGTATTCAAAGGAGCCGCTTTTGCAGATCAACGGTTGGGAGGAAAGGGGCAGTTTCCCCATTATCGGGCTGCTCACCGGGAGTCAGGAGATCGGGGCTAGATGATCTTGAATGAGAAACCCCAGATCAGCCCACATTGAACCAAAAGAAATTCAAAGTCCCTCGCCCTTGCCGGAAATGGGACGATTTACGACTCGGTGAAACCGATGCCCACTTTTCCTGCCTGGTATTTTGATGAATCCACTATGGCTGGCATCGACTTTGAGGATGCTGCACAGGTTGCAGTGTACGATCGCAATCAAACATCGAGCACACCCGAAAAGGAACAGGCTTTAGTAACCCGATTAGGAATTGCTGCGGAACATACGGTTATTGATTTAGGTGCGGGCACAGGAAATTTTGCCATTCAAGCTGCGCTGACGGGAGCTTCTGTCCACGCGATCGATATCTCACAGGCGATGCTCACCAATGCTCAAAACAAAGCACAAAAAGCAGGCGTAACTACGCTCAAGTTTCATCAGGCAGGCTTTCTAAGCTATGAGCATCAAGACCAATTCGTCGATTTCGTCGTCACTAAAAATGCACTGCACATTCTCCCCGATTTTTGGAAGATGGCAGCTTTCCTGAGAATTGCGGCGATGTTAAAGCCGAACGGCGTGTTTTATCTGCGAGATGTCATCTTCTCCTTTCCAGCCGCAGACTACGAAGCATCAATCAATGATTGGATTAAACAGGTTGCTAAACCCGCTGGAGAAGGGTGGACAGCCAAAGATTTTGAGATGCACGTACGGGAAGAACACAGCACTTATGGATGGATTATCGAGGCAATGCTAACGCGAGCAGGTTTTGAGATTGTTGAAGCGAATTACAACACACCAACTAATGCGGAATATTTCTGCATTAAAACCATTTAGGCGATCGCCCAAAGTTGGAAGTTCCTGGGGACTATTGTTAGAGCAAAGCTTGATTTGTAAGGGTCAAGAGATGCCCTTGCTCAACTGCTTGTTTCACTTCAAAACCAAGTAAGCGAATGATACCCGCTCCCGCGATCGCTGCATTCTTTAATACACCACCCTATCTTTAATTAAATGGCTTCAAATAACCTCTGCAATTCATTCACTCGTTCAATAAAACGTTCTCGTCGCTCTGGTAGGAACTTGAGAGCGAATTATTCTGACTTGATTGAGGATTGAGTTTTGGACTGAGTTTTGGACTGAGTTTTGGACTGAGTGCCAGCAGGTTTATCAGTTCGTAAGCCACTGTGGCAGCGGCAAGCGAGGTAATCTCTGCATGGTCGTATGCAGGTGCAACCTCTACAACGTCCGCAGCAATGACCGAAAGACCCGCCAGTCCGCGTAGCACGCCCAATAATTCGCGACTGGTCATTCCTGCAACTTCAGGCGTGCCCGTGCCCGGTGCATGAGCCGGATCGAGCACATCAATATCAATGGATAAATACAAAGGACGATCGCCGACCCGTTCCCGAATTCGCTCGACAACTCCAGTGATGCCGATCGTTTCAAACTCATCACAGTGAACAATTTTGAATCCCAGTTCACTATCTTTGTTCAAATCATTGCGGCTATAGAGCGGACCCCGAATGCCAACATGGATTGAGGCATCGTCTAAAAATAAGCCTGCTTCAGCCGCACGGCGAAATGGGGTTCCGTGCGTGTAGGGCGCACCAAAGTAGGTGTCCCAGGTATCGAGATGGGCATCGAAGTGAACGAGTGCAACGGGTCCGTAACGTTGATTAATTGCCTTCAGCAGCGGATAGGCGATCGTATGATCTCCCCCTAAACTTACAATCGCCCCACACTGTGCTAGAAGTTCGGTCGCAGCCGCTTCAATCTGTTCGATCGCCTGATTAATATGATATGGATTACAGGCAATATCTCCGGCATCGGCAACCTGCTGCACGATAAACGGCTCCACGTTATAGGCAGGATGATACTGCGTCCGCAGATTTCGCGACGCTTGACGGATTGCCTGCGGTCCAAATCGCGCCCCTGGACGAAAACTCGTCCCCGCATCAAAAGGAATACCGACGATCGCGACATCGCAGTGGTTCACATCGCGCAGTTCGGGCAATCGAGCAAAGGTAGAGGCACCCGCATAACGGGGAAGAACCGTGCCGCTAATCGGCTGAATCGGAACGATATCAGGATTCTGCATGAAGAAAAGGCAATCGAGAATAAAGTGAGAAAATCAGCGCGGATAAATCGTTTAGCGAAGCGCAGCCATTCCGTTCGATGCAGCTAAGGCTGAACTCAATTGAAACTCCCGTTGAACGGCGGCTGCAATGGTTCGGGTGAGATGGTCTGCCATCAGTGCCCCTTTTTCAGCAGTGGCAGCTTTGGCAGAAGAGAGAACGCCCGATGCAGGAACCCACTCTGGACGCTGAGGGTAGACGTCATAGGCTGGAAATTCCACAGGGGGAACGTCAGGAATGAGGTCGAGTCTGACGAGTTTCGGATGATAGTGCGCCATCAGTGAAGTTTCCATCACAGCAGCATGTTCCAGCGCAAAGCCAGGAAAACCGTCTGGAAAGACTTGAGCCAAAATGTTCTCGGTCAGAAACTCCCAATACTCGACGCGCATCACCCGCAGTTTTGATGCACTGCCCATATCGCGCACGGCAAGTTCAATTCCTTCGGTGAGAAACCACTGATTTTCGTAGTGACCGTTCAGGACAACAATTTGATCTGCCCCCTGTCGCGCCAGTTCGCGCACGACATCTCGAATCATTTGGATCAGACTGTTGCCATCCAAACTGGTCGTTCCTGGAAAGTGCTGTCCTCCGCCCGACTTAGGCTGCGACTTGTAGCCATAGCTGACGGTTGGCGCAACAATACCGCTGATTTGCTCTGCCACGCTTTGCGCGATCGCGGTGCTAAGCAATGCATCTGTACCGAGCGGTAAGTGAGGACCATGCTGTTCCAGGGCACCGCAGGGAATCAGGACGATCGCATTTCCATCCTGAAGCCGCTGCTGGTACTCAACCCAACTCAATGAACCCATCATTAGTGGATGCATAGAAGACTCGCTTTCTTTCAAGAATTCTGTTGAGCAGCAAATCACGATCGCTGAAAGTATTGATTCTTCGCGTCTTTTTTCGCGTCTATTACAGAGCCAAAGTGCAGGTTAACGATTTTAATCTAACTGGCTCTACCTAACTAACTCTGCCTAACTAGCTCTGCCTTTTAACAAGCGATCTTGCAAGACCTGCGTTTTCTGCTGCCTTGGAGTTCAGAATAAATGCACTGAAGCCGCAGTTGATGTAGCTCTCAATACAAAATCGGAGTTTATCTTACTAAATCCACAATTCATTTTGCTTCTTCATCAATGAAAAAATACTTCTGCATTTTCAGATGAAGAATTTAGCAAAAACATATTGCTTTAGTTACGAATACCTTAGCAGAAGAAAAAGATGCTGCCACAAATCAAGCTTTCCTGACTTTTAGATAGACAGGTTGTCCAAAACGTTATGCAGTAGGCAATTGAGCAATTTTGAGAAGGCAAAGTAACATTTACGCTAGCTCATTACATATTTGTACTCAGCTTTTAGTAGCTTCATCACGACCTGCGACTCATAGCGAATCACGCCTGGAATTTCGTGAAGCTTTGCATAAAAATTGAGCAGCTCATCGTGCGTTCCAAAGAAAACATCAACCACGATATTGTGATGACCCGCAGTAACCGCAACGAATTGAACTTCGTCGATTTCAACCAGTGCGGCTGCAACTGCATCAATCTTGCCGTTTTCCACAAAGAGTTGAACAATCATGACGCGAGGTGTACCCAGATGCTCTGGATTTGGCGTAGCGTGAATCTTGACGATCTTGGACTGCAAGAGTCGCTGCACCCGATAGCGGGCAGTTGCTTCCGGCAAATTCAGCCGTTTAGAAACTTCAGCAAAAGACATGCGCCCATCGGTTTTAAGCAGCCCGATAATCGCGCGATCGAGATCGTCGAGGGCGATCGATGCTGGAGGAACGGAATTGGTTGGAGTCATGGCCTTTGAAAAACACAACTTTCGATGTATTAATTACCAAAATAGCAACTCTAGTTCAGGGAGTTACGGTTGTATTATAAATAACTTTTTTGAGTTGCTCCTTTCTTTACAGTGAGGCTAAGACAATTAAGATTTTAGTGATTCGTTAAATTCTTAGCAGTTTTTTCAATTCAAACTTCAGCCTCGATCGCTCAGCTGCCGCTCAATTTGCAGCAGGAGTTCCATTTTCCCTGCGACAAAATGTCGATTGCTTACCGAAAATGGCTGAAACAGCTTGGTCTTCAGTTTGGCACTTGCTAATGCAGCAATGCGGTTTCATTCCAAATCTCACTTCCACCTGATTCTTCTTCAGCATCTATGGATTGATTCATCTTTTCTCTCAAGTGCATCATGAACCGTATTCTTCGACGATTAAACCATTTGCTTCGATTCTGTGTTCTCCTTCGTAAGGATCAGGATAATGGAAAATACTGTTTTAATTAAAAATGCGACCGTTCTTCCCTTCACGCGACAAGCGAACGGTTCCCTGAACTTAGAGCCTCAGATTGCTGATGTGTTGATCGAGGGCGATCGCATTGCTCAGGTTGCTCCTGCCATTGAATCTGCGCCGCCGTCCGCCTCAGTGATTGATGCAGCAAATCACCTTTTGATTCCTGGCTTTGTCAATGCTCATGCTCACTCAATGGAAATTTTGGAGAAGGGTAACCATGAAGCATCGCCCCTGGAGCTATGGATGCTTTATACCTACCCGCCATTGCAATCCCAGCACCTTGATGCGCGTTTGTGCTACCTCCGCACGCTAATCGGTGCAATGGAGATGGTGAAATATGGGGGAACCACAATTCAGGATGATTTGCTGGAGCTGCCCTATGTTACGCCAGAAATTTTTGATGCGGTTGCCCAAGCCTATGTTGATGTCGGGATGCGAGTCAGTCTCTCGCTCCACACAATCAACCAACCGCTGCACCACACTGTTCCTTATTTGAGCGACTTCCTGCCCGCCGACGTGAAGCAGGATCTAGAAGCGGCTCAGGGACTTTCTGATGATGCGTGGGTTGATTTGTTTCGTCAGGTTTACCAAAAATGGCAGGGCTATCGAGGATTGGTGACAACTGTTTTGGCTCCTTCTGCATCGCAGCGCGTCACGCCTGATTTGATGCACCGGATTGCTACCCTATCTGAAGAATACGATGTGCCCATTCACACGCATCTGCTGGAAACCAAAACCCAGGCAATTACCGGACCAGAACTGTATGGAGAATCAGTCGTTGCCTATGCAAAGCGACACGGCATTTTGACGCATCGAACGGCGATCGCCCACGGAGTCTGGCTATCCACACAAGACATTGAACTGATTGCAGAAGCCGGAGCAACGGTGATTCACAACGTGGTCAGCAATCATCGCCTGTGCAGTGGCATTGCACCAATTCGAGAATTAATGGATGCGGGAGTCAACATTGCGCTGGGATCAGACGGCATGAGTTCCAATGATTCCTTTAATCTATTTGATGTAATTAAAGCCGCAGGGCTGGTGCATTCGGCGATGGATACTTCCTACGATCGCTACCCGAAAGCCGCAGATATATTGAAATGGGCAACCTATGGAGGAGCCAGATCTGCCCTGCTGCACAACGAGATTGGGGCGATCGCACCGGGAATGAAAGCCGATCTGGTTCTCTACGATCTCAATACCCTCAGTTTCACTCCCCGTTATCAACTACCGATTCACCTGGTGTATGCCGAGAATGGCAGTTCGATTCGCAAAGTCTTTATCAATGGTCAATTAGTGGTTGATCAGGGACGGGTGTTAACGGTCAACGAAGCCGATATCGTGGCAGAGTTGCAGGATCGTTTGCCCGAATACGCCGTTCATCGTAAGCAGATTTTGCAGCAGGCAGAGCGGATTCGTCCTGCTGTTGAAAAAATGCTGTCAACCGCTGTTAGCCAGTCTTTATCCATTCATCGTTTTAGTCGTCCCCTGCACTATGTTTCGTAGGCACTATGTTTCGTAAACTCATTCGTCGCGCAACTGTTCTTCCCTTTGTTCAACAACCGGATGGCAGTTTGGATTTATCGCCTTGCTGTGTGGATCTGCTCATTGAAGGCGATCGTATTATCCAAATTGCCCCAGAGCTAGACGTTACTGCCGATCAAATTGTCGATGCGACTGATCTCTTGTTAATTCCTGGCTTTGTGGATGCTCACACCCATACGACCGTAGGAGTTTTAGAAAAGTGTGGCTATGAAGCATTGCCTTTAGAGCAGTGGATGCTGTATCTGCCCCCTAACGAGCGACTAAACCCCCGCCTGCATTACCTCTGCACAATGGTCGCAGCCCTGGAAGCGGTGAAGCATGGCACAACCACAATGCAAGACGACATCTACGCATTGCCCTATACTCCCCCCGAAATGTTTGGGGCAGTGGCACAGGCATACGTTGATTTAGGGGTGCGGGCAAGTTTATCGGTTCACGCCATCAATAAGCCGCTTCACGAAACGGTTCCTTATCTGGCTGACCACCTGAGCGATGAGCAGAAGCAAAGCTTTATTTCAGTAAGTACCTGTACTCCAGCCGAGTGGGAATCCGTCTTCCGGCAACTCTACCGAGACTGGCACAGACAGGCAGACCTGATTACCACCGTCCTGGCTCCCTCCGCATCGCAGCGAGTTACCCCTGAACTGATGCATCAGATTGCCGCCCTGTCAGAAGAATTCAACGTGCCCATTCACACGCACCTGCTGGAAACCCGAATGCAGGCAGTGACCGGCGCAGAATTTTACGGAGAATCAGTCGTTGCCTATGCAAAACGACACGGGATTTTGACGCACCGAACAACGATCGCGCACGGAGTCTGGCTATCGCAGGCGGATATTGATTTAGTGGCAGAAGCCGGAGCAACGGTGGTTCATAACGTCGTCAGTAATCATCGTTTGTGCAGTGGAATTGCGCCAATTCGCGAGTTGATGGCAGCCGGAGTCAATCTTGCGCTGGGGACTGATGGCATGGACAGCTTTAACCTGTTTGATGTAATCAAAATGGCGGGCTTAGTACATTCTGCAACCGATGGCGATCGCAAGTTTTATCCCAGGGCAGCTGATGTGCTCAAATGGGCAACCAGGGGCGGCGCGAGATCCACACTGCTGCAAGACCAGATCGGGGCGATCGCGCCGGGAATGAAAGCCGATTTTGTGCTGTATGACCTCAACTCCCTGACCTTTACCCCGCGCAATCAACTTCCCATTCATCTGGTGTATTCGGAGCGGGGGCGATCGATTCGTCAGGTTTATGTAAACGGACAACTGATTGTGAAAGATGGACAGGTTTTGACGGTCAATGAGTCCGACCTTTTGGCAGAACTGGGAGAGCATCTGGCAGCCTATCGCAGCTATCGCGACCAGTGGCATCAACAAAGCCAAACGCTGCGTCCGATGATGGATACGGCATTTCAAAAAATGCTGAGTCAGCCATTACCGATTCAGCGATTGAATACGGCCTATTGCGATCGAAGTCCTTCGCCTGCAAATGTTGCCGAAGTGATTTTACCCCTATCTTCCTGAGCCCTAGAAAACACCGCAAGTTGTTCAACAAGTTTTGTTCGATTTCATCCTTCCTCTCATTAGCACTGCTATGAACTACAGAAACTCGGATTCTTCTAACGCCTCTTTTTTGCAGTCGATTACGCGCCGTAAGTTTATCCAGCATGCGTCTCTGGCAACGCTCACCGCAGCAACCACCAAGCTAACAAGCTGTGCGAACGCTCAGGAACAAGCTTCGACAGGAGCCAGCCCTGCTGCGTCGGGTGGCGGCGGCACGCTTCGGATTTTGTCCTGGGCAGGCTATGACGAGCCGGAGATTATTGGGAAGTTCGAGCAGGACAATAACGTCAAGGTTGAGTTCAAAACCTATGTGGGTGGCGAACAAATGCTTCAGTTCTTTAATCAGTCTCCGCCCGGCACATTTGATGGCATTATCTCCGATGGGGAATATGTCACCAAACTCATGCAGCTAGGCGCGATCGATTCCCTTAACCCGGCTGATTTTCCCGATCTGCAAAACTTTACGGCTGGCTATCAAAAATTTCCTGGCTTCTTTCTGGAAGATCAAATGATGGCAGTGGGAACTCGCTTTGGCAACTATGGCATTGCCTACAACACCAAATATATTCAGCCCGAAGAAGTCACTAGCTGGAATTTTCTCACCAACCCGAAACTAAAGGGTAAGGTTGCCTTTTTTGACTGGTATCTTCCCAACATGGGCAACGCCAGTCTTGCACTCTTTCCCGACAACCCAAATCCTTATGCGTTGACAGAGCAGCAGCTGCAGCAGGTGAAGGACTGGCTGATTAAAGTCAAACCGAACGTGGCGCTGATTACGCCTAATATTCAAGACATTACCAATGCCTTTATCAACGAAAGCGTAATTGCAGGCCCCGTGGGAGATTGGTTGATTCAGAATGCGATCGCAGACGGCAAAACAAACTTTGCGGCAGTCGTTCCCCAAGAAGGATCGATTCGCTGGAGCGAAGGCGCAACGCTCTGCTCTGCAAGCAAAAATAAGGAACTCGCACTGAAGTGGGTACAGTACATGACGCTGCCCGAAACTCAAGCCAAGCTAGCAAACGCGAAAGCCTACAAGGGCATAGCACCGAACCTGAAAGCCCCTCAGTTTATGAGCGATGCGGAGAAGCAACTGCTGGGGTACGTTCCAGATAAAGCTAATCCTAACAAGACGCTTGTGGAGGTGCAACTAGAGCGCACCCGTGCCCGTCAGCTGCCCGTCAATCAGCCCGAAAAGGTTTGGCAAGACCTCTACAACGAATTTAAGACCAGCTAGTGGAGAGCAAGCTTGCTCAAGCGACGGGTTGATGTCTGATTTCTCCCCAATTCCCTCATCCGATCAAATCTTTATTCCTATGAACCATTCTTCTGCGACCGGGCTGCAATCGAACCCATCTGCGAGGGCAAACCTTGACTCATCGGTAACGGAGAGCGCAACGGCTTCGACTGCTCACGATTTAGAGATTTGCGGAGTCTCGAAGCAGTTTGGCTCGCTCAAGGTGCTGGAGAACATCGATTTGAGGGTCAAGGCAGGGGAGTTCATTGCGATTATGGGTCCGAGTGGGTGCGGGAAAACAACACTCCTGCGAATCATTGCCGGGCTGGAAGGAATGACATCGGGTGAGATTCGACTTCAGGAGAAAGACATTACCGCTCTTTCGGTGCACCGGCGCAATACACCAATGGTTTGGCAGTGCTTTGCTTTGTTTCCCCACCTTAACGTGCAGCAAAACATTGCCTTTGGGCTGACGTTGATGACTCATCGCAAAGCAGAGGTCAAGCGCAAAGTGCGAGAAATTGCTGCAATGATGCACCTGGAGCCGTTGCTCGATCGCCGGATTAGCCAATTAAGCGGCGGGCAAAAACAGCGCGTGGCGATCGCCCGTGCCCTGATCACCGAACCCAAAATTCTGCTGCTCGATGAACCAATGAGTGCCCTCGACCCCCATCTACGGGTGCGGATGCAGGGTGAACTAAAGCGGCTCCAGCAGTCGTTGGGCATTTCGTTTATCTATGTCACTCACAATCAGAACGAAGCGTTTTCGATGGCAGATCGCGTCGTGGTGATGAATGGGGGCAGGATTGAACAGGTGGGAACGCCTGCGGAAATTTACAGCCGTCCAGCAACCCACTTTGTTGCCGAGTTTGTAGGAAACAACAATCTGTTTGACGGTGAGGTGATCAGTGTCAGTCCAGACCGGGTAACGGTTCGCTGTCCGCAAGGCACGATGCAAGCACTCTGGCGTGAGCAGCCGCATCAGGTGGGCGAGGCTTCGCCGTTCCCCCTTCAGGGTAAACGGGTGACGATCGTGGTTCCCGCTGAACGGGTTGCGCTCGCTTCCACAGAGGGTTCAGTGGAAAACAGACTAGAAAACAAAATTGATGCGACACTGCGAGGCTTTGAATTTATGGGATCGCAGGTGATCTATTTTTTGGAAACCGACACGGGCTACGAAGTGCGAATGATTCGTCAAGAAGCCCTCGATCACACTCTGGCAGTTCCGATTAATTCCAGATTGCAACTCGTCTGGAAAACTCAGGACACCGTTTTACTAGGCGAACGGATTCAGTGAGGAAATAGTGAGGAAATGACGATTGTGACCAAGCAACTTCCGATTTCCCCTCGGCGATCGCGCGCCCGCTGGCTGCCTCAAGAAACCAGTCTCCTGAAATATTTTTGTCTTGCACCTGCCGTTATTTACGACAGCATTCTTTTCCTGATGCCCCTGCTCTTTCTCGTCTGGATTGGATTTTGGAGCGTCGAAAATTATCGAGCAGTTCCCGGCTTTTCTCTGTCGAATTACCTGGATATTTTCAGTCAATTCTTTGCACGGTCGCGCTATGGCTATGCGATCGCCCAATCGCTCTGGGTCGCTTTTACCACAGCAGCACTCGGTATTCTGCTGTGCTATCCCTTCGCGATGGCATTAGTGTTTTTAGTCCCCGAACGACTTCAGAGATTGCTTCTGGTACTGGCAATTACGCCGTTCTGGACAAGCTATATTCTCCGCCTTTACGCCTGGCAAACCATCCTCAACAATAACGGCTTGCTCAATTCGCTGCTGGTGCAACTGCACTGGATCAAAGAGCCATTGCAAATCATGTTTACTCAGTGGGGCACTCGCATTGGTTTGCTGCACTACCTTGCCCCGATTATGATTTTGATTCTCTATCTGGTGCTGCGAAACGTCGATCGCACCTTAATGGGAGCAGCTCGTAATTTAGGAGCAACCCAGTGGCAAACCTTCTGGCGGGTCGTGCTGCCGCTCAGCAAGCCGGGAATTGTTTACAGCGCAGTTTTTGGTTTGATTATCAGCCTGGGGGATGTGCTATCGGGTACGATTCTGGGCGGCGGTACAGGTCAATCGATTTTGGGAAAATTCCCTCTATTCTCGACCATCATCCTGAACGAGTATGCGGCTTCTACCAATTTGCCGCGCACTTCTGCCCTGGCAACCCTCCTGATTGGCATCATGATTGTGATTTTGGTAACTGGATTTAAACTGGCTGAATCGGAGCAGTGAACATGAGCGCACCGCAGAAACGGGGCATTGACTTAGGGCTGGCGATCGCGGGATGGGGCTACCTGCTAATAGGATTTATTTTTCTGATGCTGCCGATTGTCACCCTGATTGCGTTTTCCTTTGAAGATGCCCGTTTTCCAACTTTGCCCTGGGCAGGATGGACAATGCAGTGGTATCAGGAATTGCTGACGGATGGTCGATTGCTGCAAGCCCTTCAGCGCAGCCTGATTGTGTCACCCCTGGCAGCGGCAGCCGCAACGGCGATTGGCTTCTTTGCTGCCTACGCCCTGAATCGATTTGACTTTCCGGGCAAGAGCTTCTTGTCTACGCTATTCATTGTGCCGATTCTGGTGCCGCCCTTAATCCTGGGGGTCGCATTTCTGGGACTACTATCTCGTCTCAATCTGCAAGGACAAATCCTGAGCGTCTTCCTTACTCATGTCGTCATTCTGATGCCGACCGCGATCGCGCTAGTCAGTCTACGCTTGGCTCAAATGCCAAAAGATATCGAAGAAGCCGCCTGGAATTTGGGCGCGAATGAGTGGCAGGCACTTTACCGCGTGATTCTACCCTGGGCAATTCCGGGAATTGCGGGAGCCTGGTTGCTAGCATTTACTTTTTCCTTTGATGAATTTATCATCGCCTGGTTTGTATCAGGGTTTGAACCCACGCTACCCGTGTCAATCTATACCTTCCTGGGTGCCAATCTTAGCCCTTCGCTCAATGCCATTGGAACGATCGTGTTTGGCATCTCTGTTGTGCTGCTGATTGGGGTAGAACTTTTATTGCTTCCTTTGTTGCTGGAGGGGCGATCGTCTATGTCGAAAGATGAGACGGCATAGTCCTCGGGGTGGAGATAGACCCTATGCCTCCCCCAGAGAAGTCCGTCCAACTTTGACCTTTTTCAATGAGTGCTGCCAATTGTTTCAATCGTTATTTCCCGAAGCGCGGAGCTTTGAAGCCTTCAAGTTCTTGCACTCGGGGCTAATCTCAGACATCAAACGTAAATCTCTGCCTGCCATTGCCATAGCAGTGGGGCTTGATGACCTCAAAGTCTGCATCACTTCCTCACCGCATTCTCTCTGATGCCATTTCCCTGGAACAGCTTTTCCTCAAGGACTAAACTGGGTTATAGAGCATTGGAGGGTGTGCGAAGATGAACGCTTCAAAGTCTGATGCTGTAGGGACAGCAATCGGTAAAGTGTTATTGATAGGGGTAACTGGGAGAACAGGCAGCAATGCAGTCAAAGGATTGCTTGAACAAAATGTGACTGATCTGCGGGCTGTGACTCGTAAAGTTGACCTTGAGCGTCCTTCCCTGTTGAAATTGCATAACAGCGGTGTTGAGCTAATTGAAGCGGATCTCGATGATGAGTCTTCATTAAAAGCAGCCTTTACAGGGATTTCAGCCGTTTACTGCCATGGAACTGCTGCAGATTCTGCCAAGCCTGACTCACAAGAAATTGCAAGGGCAGAGCGAGTTGCACAAGCTGCTAGGCAAGCTAATATTAGACATTTTGTCTATAATTCTGCGGGAGGAGTCGATCGCAATTCTGGCATTCCCCATATTGAGCAGAAGCATCAAGTTGAGCAGATTCTAAAGCAAGCGAACTTACCTACAACAATGCTGCGAGCTTGCCTATTTATGGAAGAGTTCTGGAAGCAATACACCCGACCGTCTATTCTTAAAGGATCTTTTTCCTTTGCAGTTCAACCCGATAAGCCGCTGCATCTGATTACAACAAAAGATATGGGACGAGTGGCTGCCCATGTGATGAAGCACCGTTCTCAGTATGTGGGGCAAGCCATTGAGCTGGCTGGGGACGTATTAACCCCTAAGCAAATGGCAGAGGCATTTTCGAGAGCACAGGGAAGTCCTGTAATTTACAAGGAAATCTCTCCCTGGGTTTTCCTACTTCTATTTCGCAAATCGTTGTTTGATTTAATTCAGTGGTATCGAAAGCAAGGCTATCAAGCGGATGTTCTCCGTTTACGAGAAGCATTTCCCGGGCTTCTTACCACCTTTGCCCAATTTCTAGAAGAAACAGATTGGGCAAATTCACAATTGACATATCAAGATTTGTAGAGCTCAAAAATCTAGAGAGCCTATCTCTATTTTGCCTCAAACTCTCCTTCCTAGATTGACACTGCAAATCTAGAGGATTGTATAACAATAGGAAACGATCGCCGTTGAGGAAATTGTCAGAACTGATCCCTTTAACCGCAGATAGCCGTGGAAATTATTCGTGAAATTCGAGCCATGGGATTTGTAATTGAACGGGTGTTAGCCGATAGCTGATATGGGGAAAGTGGCGATGTCACAGGCGTTCTACATCAATTAAAGTTGCCTTATATTGTCCCAATTCGTTCCAATCATGGCGTGCTCATGCCAAAGGACAACGAGTGCGCTACAACTGCTGGCGTGCTTACGACCAACCTTTAGCCGGATAGCCCACTCAACGCCGTGATATCTGCGAAATCATCTTCGGGACTCGTCGCTCAGTCCGGTTCTACCAGATTACTATGGGCATGGTTAGAACAATGGTTACATGTTTTTCCAGTACCTGGACTCAAACGAGCCTTACATCAGTTAATGGATTGGATGGATACCTTCCAGATCCTTTCAATCCCAGACCTGAAAGCAGCTTGATGTGCCTTGAACGTCTTCTCTTCTATGGTAGTAACAAAAGAGGGATCGGAATGAGCCTCTCGCTCAAGATTCAATTTCCTTCAATTGCTCCCAGTGCCAATAATGTGATCCTTTGTGCTTCCGTTAAACCCCTGGCTCTGGTGATATTCATGCCTTCGTAGAGGTTTTTGGTCTTGAGAACCTTCAAACAGGTGCCTTGAGCCACGTCCCAAAGGCGAATCGACTCATCTCCGCTGCCAGTTGCTAAAAATTGACCATTCGGGCTGAATGCTACAGAGCAAACCTTTTCAGTATGTCCTTCAAGTGAATGCAGACACTGACGGGTTTGAGTATTCCACAGCTTGACTGTATTATCTTCGCTACCGCTTGCCAGGGTGAGATCAATTGGGCTAAAGGCAACAGAGCGGACTCGTCCCGTATGTCCTAGCAGTACGACAATGCATTCTCCAGTTATCACATTCCATAGTCGAACCGTATTATCTTCGCTACCGCTGGCAAGCCAAGTTGCATCTGGGCTGAAGGCAATCGATCGGACTCGATTTGTGTGCCCGATAAAGGATCTGAGGCATTCGCCAGTCTCAGCATTCCAGAGTTGGACGATTTCTTCTTCACCAGCACTGGCTAAAAGCAGAGGACGGCTTTGATCAGAAGCCACTGGGCTAAAGGCAATTGCTCTGACGCGTCCGGTGTGTCCTTCAAGAACTCTCAAGCACACCCCTGAAGGTACATCCCAGAGCCGAATGGTTCGATCGTCTCCAGTACTTGCCAAGATTCTCCCATCTGGACTGAACATCACAGACAAAACGCGTTTGGTGTGTCCTTCTAATTGCCTCAAGCATTGCCCAGTGCGGCAATCCCAAGTTCGAACAATTTTGTCACCGCTGCCGCTGGCAATCACATGACCATTTGGGCTAAAAGCAACAGACTGAATCCAATTGGTTTGTTCACGAAACGTCCGAACACATTCTCCTGTCTGAACATTCCAAAGCCGCAGTGCGTGATCTGCACTTCCAGCAATCAAGTGATTCCCATCGGGACTAAAAGCGACAGAACGAACCCAGCGAGCGCGACCTTGAAGGGTACGAAGACACTGCCCTGTATCCACGTTCCAAAGTTTGACGCTGCGATCAGCACTCCCGCTCGCTAACACGTCACCTTGAGGAGCAAAAGTAATACAGCGAACCCAGTTCGAGTGCCCCAGCAGGGTTTGTAGGTGAAGTCCGGTATCCGTGTCCCACAGTCTGACCGTTTCATCGGAGCTTGCCGAAGCCAGTCTTTTTCCATCCGGGCTGAAGCGCACCGATCGCACACAATCTGTGTGTCCACCCAAGCTTCTGATACATTCGCCCGTCATGACGTTCCACAGTTTAACGCTCATATCGGAACTGGCACTGGCAAGCAACTTGCCTTCTGGATGAAACGCAACACATCTCACCCAGTCGGTATGTCCGGTTAATGTTCCTAAACAGGCTCCTGTATTGGCATCCCAAAGTTTAATTGTTTGATCTTCACTGGCACTTGCCAAGAGCAGAGAATTTTGGGCTTCTGCAACAGTGTCTACTGCAACAATGTCTACTGAACGAACCCGATCGCTGTGACCTTCGAGAATCCTCAAACAGTCTCCCGTTTCCACATCCCAAAGGCGAATGGTTTGATCCGCTCCAGCACTGGCAACCCATCGTCCCGTTGGGTCAATTTTCACCGATCGAATCCGGGCGCTGTGTCCACGACAAACCCTTAAACATTGACCGGTTCGAGTGTTCCAGATTCTCAGCGTATAATCACCGCTTCCACTAACCATTAGGGATTTAGTCGGATGAAACGAAACCGATCGAACCCAATCTTCATGTCCTTGAAGAATCAAGCAAAGTTTAGTGTTTTCAACCTGCCACAACCGTACTTCTCCAATGGCATCGCCGGTGGCGAGCAGTTTGCCATCTGGACTAAACTCTACAGCAGAAATGGGTCCCAGCGTTTCCGAAAAAACGGACTCGGTTAAATCCGCATCGGCAAAGTTCACCTCGTGTAACTTCACCTCAGGCAAATAAGCCTGACGAACGGTCAAACCAGAAAAATCATAGTTGGTCAAATCTGCTTTCAAGTAATAGAGTAAGTTAATGATATTTCCGGCTGTATAGCCCATCGTCAAATTATTTCTCTGCAAAGTTCCTATTAATCGGGTTAAATGTTCTACAATGCTCGGCGTGTTTCTGAGCCTTTTAAGGAGAGCACTCTCTAGCATTCCTAGAATTGTTCTGGTTTGAAAATCTCTTGCATAATCGACTGTTTGCGCTTTTATGAGTGCATGGGTCTGTAAAAGTCCTGGGCTTTGTGTGATGACTTCATTACAAACTTGTCTGCTGAGTTTGTCTATCGCGTATTCCATTACAACGGGCTGCAGTGTGAAAAACTTGTTCTGAGAACTCTCAATCAGCGATCGCTGCTGTAAATCCTGGATTGCTGCCAGCAGGTCTGCAAGATCGACCGGGGGTTCAAAGTTGGGGTATAACTCTTTCACGGAAACAGGCTCACGCTCGATCGCCAGCCAGTACATCACCTGCTTTTCTAAGCTTGAAAGTCCTTGAAACTGTTTATCCAGTAAATCACCAATTCGAGGTGGAATAAAGTTGCTTCCCTTGAGAAAATTGGAAATACTGCGCCCAAAAAATTGCTGAATGTTGGAGACTACAATTTTCAGCATCAGGGGATTACCCGTGTATCGTTGAACCAGGGTTCTTAAATCCTGCTCCGAATCTTCCAGTAAACCCTGATCCTGAATTAGCTGTTGGCTGACTGAGCTACTTAACCCTCCCAAGAGATACACCCGAAATCTTGCATTATCAAAGGTCACAAACTCATCCGGTCTTTTTCGACCCGCTAAAACGAAGCAACTATTGTGCCGTCCAGTCGCCACCCAGCTAAACAAGCTGCCGTAGTCGCTGTAGTTCTGGCGGTAATAGCCAGGGCGAACGTTCGGGTAGTCCTCTAGTTCGGGTCCATCCTGCAAAATAGTCTCAATATTATCCAGGACAATTAAGCAACGGTGTTCCCGTAAATACTGCTGAAGTCGATTGATGCTCAAATCGGTTGTTTCCTGTTTACACAAAACTTTCACCAGATCGACAACCAATTCAGTTAAGGGTGGAGCATTAATCAACGATCGCCAAATCACAAACTCAAACTGCTCCTGAACTGATTCAGCGAGCTTGACCGACAACGTTGTTTTACCAATTCCTCCACTGCCAATAATGGTAACTAAGCGATAGCGATCGGTCACAATGCATCTCGACAAATCAGCAAGCTCATCTTCCCGTCCATAGAAAGTATTAACTTCAGGAGCATCACCCCAATCAACCCTTTTCTCAGCATTCCCGAATGGGATGGGGGGACTGGGAGTTGTAAAATCTGCTGGGGTAAGTTCCAGAGCAAATACGGCAAATAATTTTTTGATTGAATTGCGATCGCTCTTGTCTAGATCCAGAACCCTTGAAACCGTTCCAGCATCAAGGTTGGCACGAGCAGCAAGCTCTTCGATCGAGATGCGCCTGACTCCTTCTAGAACAGAAGCATTTTGAATTGCTGCTTCAAGCTTGTGCCGACCTTGCGTCGTCAGAATGAGGCCGCGTCTTCTTCGTCCAGGGCTGCCAAACGTCATCGAGGTTTACGAGGATAAACTCCAGCTTGGGAACTCAAGGTAAATCTTCAGGAAATAGAGTGATTATTCCTGATTCTAAGCTAAATTCAAAAGCGTTGACTTGAGGGTTTTACAGCAATTGGGGTAACCCATCCTGCTGCCGATCGCATTCGCATTAATACAAGCTCCAGTGATATGAGCGTGTTGTCGCCAACATCGCTGCGGCTTGACCTTAACTTCGGGAACCTGGAGTTAAGCTCGATTTCCGGAAGATAATGGTTTTTCCTGATCTGAAATATGCACTGTTATTTCAGGTGCAAATTCGCTCAATTCTAAGTAATCGCATGAGTTGCTAAACCAATACAGCAACTCCTTTAAGTTCTTTTTTAACTCCCAGATTTTCGCTAGAAGCCAGCCGAATTCTGTCATCTAATAAAACTCACAACCTCGATCCATGAGGGAAATGAGGACATGATCTGGGATGCAGTACCTCGACTGTTCAGAATGAGCATTACAACCGGACTGACATTTGCGGCTATTGCAGCGGTTATTCCGGGATTGATGGGATGCTTTATCGCTACGGATGCTTACTTGCGCCAACAGTCTAGACAGCAATTCGAGCGGGAGCAGCAGGCGATCGCAAACACTGCCTTTGCTTTGGAAACAGCAGGAGATTACCAGGGGTGTATTGCTCAGGCAGAGCAAGTGTCATCTAAAGCAAATGTTTACTGGGCAACACAACTCCACCTGAGAAACTGTCAAACCAAGCTTGCAATGTTTCAGCTTGCACAAGCGAGACAAAACGCAGCACAGGGAGAATTTGCTCAGGCGATCGAAGCAGTAAGCCAGATTACAGTGGGTGCAGCCCAATACAATGAGGCACAGCAACTCATCCAGCAATGGTCAGAACGGATTTTAGAAATTGCATGGAGCGAGTACTGGCAGCCGATAGATCAGCTTGATCAGGCTTTGACAATCGCAGGCGCAATTCCGGTGAACAGCCCAATCTACCCCAAGGCGCAGGCACAAATGCAGCAGTGGCGGCAACTCTGGGCTGATAATCACCAGCACTGGTTCACGGCTCACGCAGCCCTGAATCTGGAGCAGTTCGATGTCGCATTAATGCAGGCTCAGCAAATCAAGGAGCATCCCTTCTGGGCCCATAGCCGAAGTTTGCTGATTCAAACGGTGGAAGAAAAACGACTTCAGCAGCAGTACGAAGACATCTGGAACACGGCTGAGCATCTGCTCGCACAGGGAGAACCCCAAAACGCGATCGACACTGCAACTCAGTTGCCTAACACCTTTCCCTGGGGCGAACGCAAGCGGCAAGTAATCGATCGAGCCGAAGCAAAACGGCGACAAGTCATCCTGTGCCAAAGCCTTTCACTGGGATTGCTCAACTGTTATTAGGTCGCATTCTATTGAACATGCATTACAAGTAAGACCTAGGGGGCGGTTCAGGTCATCATGATGACTTTTCAAACGTCTCTTAAACAGAAAAGTCGCACCTCGTTGAGCAATGCTTCTTGGATCAGTCCTGCGGCAGGGTTTCACTCAAGGTAGAAGCAGGATTGTAGAGGGTGCTATATCCTGTAGAGTGCCTGAAACGTTGGAGTCTCCTTTAGGGACAGAATCTTCTATGCAATATATGCGGCTGGGCAATACTGGGCTCAAAGTTTCGCGCATTTGTCTCGGCACCATGACCTACGGCAGTCCCCAATGGCGGGAATGGGTTTTGCCAGAAGAGGAGAGCCGTCCCTTCATTGCTCGATCGCTGGAAGCAGGCATCAATTTCTTTGATACGGCGGATATGTACTCGCTGGGCGAAAGCGAAGTGATTCTAGGACGGGCATTGAAGGAATTTGCTAAACGGGAACAGGTGGTGATTGCCACCAAAGTGTTTAATCCCATGAGCAACGACCCCAACGATCGCGGTCTGTCGCGCAAACATATCTTCGATAGCATTGATGCGTCGCTGCAACGGTTGCAAACGGATTATGTAGATCTGTACCAGATCCATCGCTGGGATAACGAAACGCCGATCGAAGAAACGCTCGAAGCCCTGCACGATCTGGTGAAACTGGGCAAAGTTCGGTACATTGGTGCATCCAGCATGTATGCCTGGCAGTTTGCCAAAGCCTTGTACCTGGCAGATTTCCACGGCTGGACGCGCTTTGTCTCGATGCAGAATCATTACAACCTGGTGTATCGAGAAGAAGAGCGGGAGATGCTGCCTTTGTGTCGAGCAGAAGGAATTGGTGTCATTCCCTGGAGTCCGCTGGCACGAGGATTTCTGGCAGGCAATCGGCAGAAGGAAACGAAGGGTGAAACCACGCGTGCCAAAACCGATGACTTTGCTCATCAGCTTTACTATCAGGAATCTGATTTTGAAGTGGTGGATCGTGTCGTTCAGTTAGCTCAGGAGCGCGGCGTGACTCCGGCACAAATTGCGCTGGCATGGCTACTGCATCAACCGGGCATCACGGCTCCGATTGTTGGGGCAAGCAAAATGCATCACCTAGAAGATGCGATCGCTGCTCTCGAAATTGAGTTAACCGACGCAGAGTGCCAGCGATTGGAAGAGCCTTACCAACCTCATCCCATCCTAGGACATCGCTAAAAACGAAGGGGCTAGCTTCGTATCCCAGAGCAATGAGTGAGGAATTGGGTTCAGACGTTGAGCACCCAGTGAGAGGGTGGTTGGGAAACCCGATCGAACAAAGCCATCGGGAAATAAAGCAACGTGACGATTCAAGGCTTGGCTTTGAAGTGATTAAAAGCATTAAACGATTTTGTCAAGCACTGGTTATCTCCAAAGCTTATTGCGCCGTGGCTCTAACTTCAGCAGGTCACAAAAAGAAGCATTAGAGATTGCAACGGCTGAAACCGATCGCACCATCCGGCTATTACAGGATTGACTAAATCTGGCAAGGGCCGATAGTGGTCATTTACACTTCCATAAAGAGAAATTTGTTGAAGTGATTTAGTACATGAAATTGCTGAGTTAAGCCAACAATGTATCCATCATTCGACTGAAATTGAGATAAATCTGAATATCTATATCAAAACCAATTGCGATCGTTTGGCACAAATACTTATGAACTTAATTGATAATGCAGTTCAATCCTCAGAGCCGCAAGCACCGATTATAATAAAGCTCACCCAGGCTAAAACTCAGACCATGGTTCAAGTGAACGATTCTGGCTGGCATTCCTCTGGCGCAACAGGCGCGCATCGTTGAGCGTTTTTATTGTTACCCTCCCCAGTCTATGAGTTCCTCTATTCTTTTGATTGAAGATGAAGCCAAGCTAGCACGCTTTATTCAGTTGGAGCTAGACTGCGAGGGTTACCAGACCACCGTTGCCCATGATGGTTTGACCGGACTGACTGTAGCGCGAGAAACCGCTTACGATTTGATTGTGCTGGATTGGATGTTGCCCGGTTTAACAGGATTGGAAATCTGCCGTAGACTGCGATCGACTGGCAACAAAGTACCAATCATTCTACAGCCTTGTTCAGGCGATTGAAGTATAAAAAATCGGGTGCAGGGGCTGTGCCTTACAGGAGTGAAAAACGCGGTATTCACTGCAAAGGACGAAGTGGGCAATCGGGTTGTGGGGCTGGATGCAGGAGCGGATGACGATTTGGTGAAACTTTAGCATTGAAGAATTGTTGATCGACTATAACCAGTATTTGAAAAACTCTACTAAATTAATTGATCTATCTACCTTAGAAGCCGCTAATGTTTATCTCCACCTCACAACAAACTACAACCCAATTCCTGACCTGCTTGTATCAACAGGTGCGCCAGCTTAGTGAACAGATTGGTCAGCCCTTAGCGATCGAAGACTACGGTATTCAAAGTATGCCCGATGTCAGCCCTCCTAAATGGCATCTGGCGCATACAACCTGGTTTTTTGAAACCTTTGTGCTGTTGCCCAACTTGCCCGAATATGAGGTGTTTCATCCCAAGTTTGGCTACTTGTTCAACTCCTACTACGAAGCCATTGGCGTTAGACACCCTCGCTCTGAACGCGGATTGCTCTCTCGTCCCACCGTCGAGGAAATTTATCGCTATCGAGCCTATGTGGATGACGCGATGCGATCGCTCCTCTCGCAGCCTGAATTAGCCCCCCTAATCAAGCTGGGATTGCACCACGAACAGCAGCACCAGGAATTGCTGCTTACGGACATTAAACACATCTTCGCGATCAATCCTCTGCGTCCGGTCTATCAGCAGAACCGACTCACCGCACCGCCTCCGGTCGCTGCACAGGAACAGTGGTTAGATTATCCGGGCGGGCTCTATACGATCGGGCACGACAGCTCAGACTTCGCTTTTGATAATGAATCTCCACGGCATCAGGTTTATCTGCAAGACTACTGGCTGGCAGCGCGGTTAGTCACAAATGGAGAGTATCTGGAATTTATGCAGCATGGCGGCTACAGTAAGCCGGAATATTGGCTGGCAGAAGGGTGGACAATCGCTCAAACGCAACAATGGCAGGCTCCGCTGTACTGGGAGCGGATCGACGGCGACTGGTGGATGATGACGCTGAGTGGAATGCGTCCTGTGAATCCCGATGAGCCAATCTGTCACGTGAGCTATTACGAGGCGGATGCCTACGCCCGCTGGGTTGGGAAACGGCTCCCTACCGAAGCCGAATGGGAAGTGGCTGCAGCTCAAGTTCCAATCCAGGGAAACCTGCTCGAAACGGGGCAGCTTCACCCTATGACTGCGATCGCCAGTACCCGACCGGATCAGCTCTTTGGCGACGTATGGGAATGGACGCAGAGTGCTTATTTGCCCTATCCCCGCTATCAGCCAGCAGCAGGAGCAGTGGGAGAATACAATGGCAAGTTTATGTGTAATCAAATGGTGTTGCGGGGCGGATCCTGTGCCACCGCTCACAGCCATATTCGCGCCAGCTATCGCAATTTCTTTCCGCCTTCTACACGCTGGCAGTTTTCCGGGATTCGCTTGTGCGAGTAACGACGCAATACCAGTCATGATGCAATAAATAATGCAACGGATGATCACCCTCAATTCCGTGGAGTTCTCATGATTCGACTCGCAACATCTGATGACACGGCTGCTCTGATTGCCCTGGCAGAGGCAACCGGACTATTCCAGCCAGATCAACTTGATGAGGTTAGCGCAATGCTGGGGGATTACTTTGTCAACCATGACAACAGCGATCGTTTCTGGCTCACCGATGCCGAAGAAAATGACGGACTCCTGGGAATTGCCTACTGTGAAATGGAGCGGATGACCGAAGGGACATGGAATCTACAACTGATTGCGGTTCGACCCGACCGTCAGCGACAGGGACGGGGGGCCGCCCTACTCAATCATGTTGAACAACGGTTAGCAATAGGCGGCGGGCGGATACTGCTCGTCGAAACATCGGGGCTGCCAGACTTCGATCGCACAAGAGCGTTTTATCGGAAGTGCGGCTATGGCGAGGAGGCACGCATCCGCGACTTTTATCAAACGGGTGATGACAAAATCGTTTACCGCAAGGTGCTAGCGGCTTCAATTAATGCTCACCCATCTGTCTAGCGGTTGGGCAAATAAGCCGCGTTTCTTGCCGCCCTTTTCAAAGGTTTCATCGGGTTCCACGACCACCCAATTTCCTGCGTAAGAAATAATGAGGAACTGCCGAACCGCTCCAATTTCTGTCTGAATTTAAAGTCCCCCATTGATGGGAGATTTAGAGGACTGCCCAGCAATGTCAAACTCAACAATTTAGACTCAGTTCAGCAACGCTACTCCAGCAGGTTATTGTCGCTGACACAATAGCAGAGCGAACCACTTCTGAGGATCAGTCCAGATGTGTACTGAGTTGAGCGATCGCTGTTTCAGGTCAACGGTCAGGGTCGGCAAGTCAAACTTACGAGAGATTTCAGTGTGGATCGTTTCTTGTGCATAGAACGAAGTCTGGTAGCCCAATTTCTGCAGCAGCACCTTTTGCGGTTTTAAGCTGATGAGGTGCATCTCAATCTGATGCCGATGAACGTTATAAAATGCGGAATGGGCAAATTGATCAATCGCAAAATTCCCCTGAAAGCGATCGTTGAGATGGTGCAGAATATTCAGGTTAAATTCCGCCGTTATGCCCTGAGCATCGTTGTAGGCAGCTTCCACAATCTCGATCGGCTTTTGCAAATCAACGCCCAGCAAAAAGAAATCCCCCGGCTGCAAGCTCTGTTGAATTTGGGTGAAGAAGCGATCGCACTCCTGCGGATTCAAGTTGCCCAACGTACTGCCCAAGAAAATCAGCATCCGCCGATCGAGCTGTACCGGAGGCAAATTCGATAAAGCCTGCTCATAGGTTCCCACCAAGCCGCACAGGTTCAGCGTAGGGTATTGGCGCAGCAGCATGGGTGCAGTATCTTGAAGGATGCCCGCACTCACATCGATTGGGGCATAGTGTAACGGATGATTGAGCTGCTGATATGCCTCCAGCAATAAGCGAGTTTTACGAGAGCTGCCACTGCCCAGTTCGACCAGTTCGCAAGCCCCCGTTGTCTGCGCGATTTCCAAGGCACAATCTTCCAGAATTGCCTGCTCTGTGCGAGTTGGATAATACTCCGGCAGATCGCAGATTTGCTCAAACAGGGCCGAACCGCGATCGTCATAGAAATATCGGCAGGGCAGGGTTTTCGGAACCTGCTGCAATCCCTGAATGATATCAATGTCATGAACGACTGCTTCGGTTGGAGCGACTTCAATCCAGCGAAGACGGGAACTTTGCTCTATTGGCATACAAGCAATCTCCTGCTCGAATTTGAAAAAACTGCGTTTATAGAAAGCGACTGTTTATAAAAAAAGAGGCGGGAACGATAGCCGCGATCGATCGCCTCCTGCGTCCACCCGCCCAGGTTAAAATCCTATAGGGGGCTGTAGTCAGTTGCAACGATTGGAATGTCACCAAACACATTCATCGAGCTGATACAAAGGTTACCAGTAGAGTCACAGGAAAAAACATGAACTGCTCAAAAAAATGTTGAGCTTAAATCTCATTGCGTTCACCTTCTAAGCAATCAATCCATAAATATACCGATGAACCTTTATTGATAAATCTATAGCGATAGCTATTGACAAATCTATAGTGATAGATTCTGAACTCGGAGAAATGAGATTGTTCCTAAAGCTTTTCTGAAAATTTCTCGTATTATCTCAGAAGAACTAAATTAATAAAGCAATACGACCAATCTCATCGCAAATTGCTCGATGCGACATCCGAAGCTTTCAGTGCGATCGAATGCGGTTGTCCAGTTCTAGTGCGTACCTCAAGATCCAACGATTGATTATGGATGATCGAGTGGTTCACCTCTACACCCCGTTCCTGCATCATCTCCTCCAGATCTGGGCAGCTTAAGGCATAGCGGCAGTACTACCGAATGTTGAGCAGGATGATTTCAGGCTCTTCCCACCCTACCATCACTTGTTTTCTGCAACACACCCATCCGTTTACCCGGTTACTAGCTGCTAGCTCAGTGAAGTTTGCTATTCTCAGGGGTAATCACTTCGACGGAGTGGAATCATCAAAAATTATGCAAATTCCTTCAGGCGATATCAAAACCGTTGCGATTGTTGGCTGCGGTGTGGCTGGATTAACAGCCGCGAGATTTCTACAAAACGCTGGATTGACTTGCGAGATTTTTGAGAAAAGCCAGAAATTGGGTGGAGTATGGGCGGCAGGATATCACGCCTTTGGGCTGCAAGTTCCCCGTTCGTTCTATGAATTTCCTGACTATCCCATGCCCGAAAACTATCCTAATTTGCCATCGGGTGAGCAAGTTTGGGCCTATCTAGAAGATTACGCCCATCATTTCCAGATTTTCGACAAAATTCGTTTCAACTGTATCGTTAAGCAGCTTGAACCAATTCCTGAAAATCGCTGGATTTTGCACTACGCGAATCAAGATACCGGGGAAACAATTCAAAAAGAGTTTGATTTTGTGGTTGTTTCTACTGGACTTTACTCTAACCCCTACATTCCTCCGATTCCTAACCGAGAAGTTTTTTCTGGCAAGGTTTTGCACTCCTCAGGCTATCAATCACCCGACCTGCTGAAGGATCGCAAAGTTGTAGTTGTGGGATTTGGCAAGAGTGCCTTAGACATTGCCACCGATGCTGTGCAATGGGCAACAGATGTCACTTTAGTTTTCCGTAATGCTTACTGGCCTGTTCCCCTGCGGGTGTTGGGACTGATTGACTTTAGAGTGATTTTCTTAAATCGTTTAATCGGTGGATTTTTACCGCTCTATCAACGTCCCTACAAGTGGGAGAAAAATTTCCACAAATATTTTTCCGGGCTGATTTGGGGCTTCTGGCGGTTTGTAGAGCGTTTATTGCAGTTGCAGTATTCACTGAAGGAATCCAACTCTACCCCATCTCATCCGGCTGAATCAGGGGTGTTCGCGCATGGTTTTATCCCACGCAACGAAACCTACAAATTGATGCGTCAAGGCGCAATTCAAGTGCAACGTACCACGATCGAGCAATTTACACCCAGTGGCTTAGATTTGGCAAACGGGGTTCACTTGGAGAGTGATGTTGTCATCTTTGGCACAGGTTGGCAGCCCAACTACAGCTTTTTGCCGGCAGCATTTCAATCCACCGTGGATGAGGATGGAGCTTATCTTTACCGCCATATGATTCACCCTGACTTACCGGGTTTGGCATTTATCGGCTGGGCTTCGACATTTTCCAATTCGCTCACGACCCACTTAGAGGTTATCTGGTTAATTCATTTGCTCAAGGGCAAGATTCAACTGCCTGAGCCTGAGGTGATGTGGAAGGAAATCTCCCAGATGAAACATTGGAAACGGAGCTTTATCCCGCCTGTTGCTGGACGCGGTTCGCTGCTGCAAACGCACATGTGGCATTATCACGATGAATTGCTGGGTGATCTCTCGATTAATCCGTACCGCAAGTCCAATCCGATCGCTGAATGGCTTCAGGATTATCGCCCGGCTGATTACCGTGATCTCGTGACGGAGATGGCTTCTTTGACGTGGGAAAGCCAGGTAAAGCCATAATGCTGCGAGATTAGCATTGCCAGTTCATGACTACCCTCCTTCAAGCAGTAATATTGCTGCTACCGCAGTATTTTTCTTTGGCGGTGGGCATACTATGGAACCACTTATTGCCCTGAGGACTAGAACATGGATGCGATCGCTAATCTGTCTGGCTATGCCATCAGCGAACTACTCTACTCAGGTTCTCGAACTCTGGTTTATCGGGGGGTTCGGGAGAGCGATCAACATCCAGTCGTCATCAAATTGCTGCGGAATCCATTTCCTAGCCTCAGTGAACTCGTACAGTTCCGCAATCAATATACGATCGCCAAAAACCTCGATCTGCCTGGCATCATCCAACCATTGGCTCTGGAGTTTCATGAAAACGCCTATGCGCTGGTGATGGAGGATTTTGGTGCGGTCTCGCTTTCAGAATATCGAAAAACAGAAGGAGAAGGACAACAGGAAGAAGGCTTGTCTAGCTTCTCGTTGCCAAATTTTCTCTCCATTGCACTGCAACTATCCGTGATCTTGGATGGACTGTCTCGTTACCGAGTGATCCACAAAGACATCAAACCCGCCAATATCCTGATTCATCCCGTCAGCAAACAGGTTAAGCTGATTGACTTCAGCATCGCCTCGCTGCTACCCCGTGAAAGTCAGGAAATTCAGAATCCCAATATGCTGGAGGGCACCCTTGCCTATTTGTCTCCAGAGCAGACGGGACGGATGAACCGGGGAATTGACTACCGCAGCGATTTATACTCCCTCGGTGTCACGTTTTACGAACTGCTGACGGGGCAGTTGCCTTTTGTATCTGCTGACCTGATGGAGCTAGTGCATTGTCATTTAGCGAAGCAGCCCATTCCGCCGCATCAACTGGGTAAGGGGGCAGAGGAGATTCCAGAAGTTCTCTCCCAGATTGTGATCAAGTTGATGGCGAAGAATGCCGAAGACCGCTACCAGAGCGCATTGGGACTGAAGCATGATTTAGAAACTTGTCTCTTTCAGTGGAAAGAAACGGGCAAGATTGAGCCGTTTGAGTTAGGTGAGCGCGATGTATGCGATCGCTTCCTGATTTCTGAAAAGCTTTACGGTCGGCAAACAGAAGCAGAAACGCTCCTGGCTGCCTTTGAACGAGTCAGCACGGGCAGCACCGAAATGATCTTGGTCGCTGGCTTCTCCGGTATTGGCAAAACGGCGGTCGTGAATGAAGTTCATAAGCCGATCGTGCGTCAGCGGGGCTATTTCATCAAAGGCAAATATGACCAGTTCCAGCGCAATATTCCTTTTTCGGCCTTTGTTCAGGCGTTTCGCGATCTCATGGGGCAGCTACTCAGTGAGAGTGATGCTCAGATCGAGCAGTGGAAAACCAAGATTTTGGCTGCAATTGGCGAAAACGGCAAAGTGCTGATTGAAGTGATTCCAGAACTGGAGCATATCATCGGTGAACAGCCTGCCGTTCCAGAACTTTCTGGCAGTGCTGCGCAGAACCGTTTTAACTTAGTGTTTCAGAAGTTTGTCCAGGTCTTCACGATCGCCGATCATCCATTAGTGTTGTTCTTGGATGATTTGCAGTGGGCAGATTCGGCATCGCTCAAGCTGATGCAACTGCTGATGCAAGATACAGGTCATTTGCTAGTCATTGGTGCCTATCGAGATAACGAAGTCTCACCCGTGCATCCGTTCATGGTGACGATCGATGCGATTCAGCAGACAGGGGCAACGGTGAATACGATGACGCTAAAACCGTTGAGCCGCTTTGATGTCAATCAATTGATTGCCGATACGCTGAGCTGTGAGCTAGCAATTGCTGAACCGCTAACAGAATTAGTGGATCAAAAAACGCAAGGAAATCCCTTTTTCACGACCCAGTTTCTCAAGGCGTTACATGCCGAAAAGCTGATTACCTTTGACTTAGAGGCTCGGCATTGGCAGTGTGATATTGCTCAGGTGAGAGCGGCTGCCTTGACGGATGATGTGGTTGAGTTTATGGCGCTTCAGCTACAGAAGCTGCCTCCTGAAACGCAGGAAGTCTTAAAGCTAGCCGCCTGTATTGGTGCCCAGTTTGATCTCAATACATTGGCGATCGTCCTGGAAAAATCCCAGACAGACACTGCAACCGATCTGTGGAAAGCTTTGCAGGAAGGGTTCATTCTTCCCACAACTGAAATCTACAAGTTCTTCACTGCGACCGAACAGGTTTCATTGACTGCATCCGTAAACGAATCTGTTGCCAACCCTCATTACCGATTTCTGCACGATCGCGTGCAACAAGCCGCTTATTCCCTGATTCCTGAATCGCAAAAGCAACAGACTCATTTGAAGGTTGGGCAATTGTTGCTGAATTCGCTCGATGCAGCAGGAATGGAAGAAAAGATTTTTGATATTGTGAATCACTTTAACCTTGCCGTTGATCTGATTGACGATCGAGCCGAACAAGAGCAGCTTGCCCAGTTGAATTTGACAGCCGGACGCAAGGCAAAGGCATCGACTGCCTATGAACCTGCGCTCAAATATTTACGCCAGGGAATCAAGCTACTCGCTCAGGATAGTTGGGCTGTACAGTATTCACTGACGCTGGATTTGTATGTGCAGACGGTTGAATTAGAGTATCTCAATACTAACTTTCCAGAAGCACAAGCCCTGTCTGACGTTGTTTTAGAACATGCTCAAACGCTACTGGATAAAACCCGAGTGTATGAGCTAAAAGTGCAGTTTTACAACGCTCAAAACCAGATGGTGAAGGGAGTTGAACTGGGTTTGGAGGTGGTTAAACAGTTGGGCGTTTCCCTTTACCAACTGCCTGAAAACCCAGACGGATGGACGAAGTTGCCGAGCTTCGCAGATTTAGATCAGATGCCGACGATGAGCGATCCTCACAAATTGGCAGCCTTGCGGTTGTTGATGGTGATCAATCCTGCGGCATTTGTCACTTCGTTTACGACCTATGCTCAGGTGATTCTGACGATGGTCAATTTGTGCCTTGAGCATGGCAACTCTGGGGTGGCGGCGATCGCCTATGGTCACTATGGCTTAATTCTCTGCGGCATGGGCGATATTGATGCAGGCTATCACTCTGGGCAACTTGCCTTGAAACTCCTGGAAAAATTTAGAGCGAATGAATTTAAGAGCAACGTTTACTGTCTGTTTAATGGCTTTACTCGACATTGGAAAGAACATGCCAAATACTGCTTGCTCCCCTTATTAGAAGGAATCCAGAGTGGGCTAGAAACAGGTGATATTGAATTCGCAGGCTACAACACATTTTTGTATTGCGACAAAGCGTTTAGCATTGGCCAATATCTGGAAACGATTGAACAAAAGCAGCGATTACATATCGATCTAATGGTGAAATTCAAACAAGAATTTACCATTTATCACAATAAGGTTTGGCATCAGTTAATTTTGAATTTTCAGGGATTGTCTCCAGAGCCAATTCGGTTAATTGGCGAGAGCTTCGATGAAACCGAAATGTTGGCGCATCTCAAAGCAACAAACAACGGTATGTCCCTATTTACCGCTTATGTTGCCAAAACAATGCTGGCTTACCATTTCGGAGACTATGCTCAGTCCTTACAGCATGCAATCACTGCGGTAGACTACGCGGGCGGTGGTACAGGAACCCTGGCTTTGGCAACTCACAACCTGTATCACTCCCTGGCGCTCCTGGCGTTGTATCCTGATGCTCCATTGTTGGAGCAGGAACAATATTTAGAGAAGGTAGCAGCCCATCAACAGGTGATGCAGAAATGGGCCGAATATGCGCCGATGAATCACTTACACAAATACTATCTGGTTGAAGCCGAGCGTCATCGGGTGTTAGGCAACTATGCAGAAGCGATCGCCCATTACGATCGGGCTATCAGCCTTGCGAATGAAAACGAATACGTGAACGAAGAAGCATTGGCAAACGAACTTGCCGCGAAGTTCTATTTGGCATGGGGCAAAGAAAAAGTTGCCCAGTCCTACATCATCGATGCTTATTATGCCTATGGTCGTTGGGGTGCTAAAGCGAAAGTCGATGATTTAGAACAGCAATACCCCAAATTACTAACCCTGATTCTGCAACAACGGCAGCAAAGCTTCACTTCGACTGAGACGATTGTATTACATACCGTTAGCACCTCTACCTCTGACAGCACCAGTCTCTCAGCAGCACTTGACTTGGGAAGTATCCTCAAAGCCTCTCAAGCTCTCTCTAGTGAAATTGAGTTAGAGAAGCTCCTTTCTGCCCTACTCCAGGTTGTGATGGAAAATGCCGGAGCCGACAGAAGTGTATTACTACTCCCTAAAAACGATCAGTGGGTGATCGAGGCGATCGCTCAAATCGGACAGCCTTCCATCATCCTAAAATCCCTGCCGCTTGACACCAACCAGGCAATTCCAACTTCTGTTATTAATCGGGTTAGGCATACCTTGCAGTCCCTGGTCATCAACCAGGCTGTTACCCATCCCACCTTTGCGGGAGACCCTTATTTCCTGAAACAGTTTCCCCAGAGCGTTTTATGTACTCCGATTCTTAATCAAAGCAGATTAATCGGGATTTTATATCTAGAAAACCATCTAACGGCGGGGGCGTTCACAGGCGATCGCATTGAAGTACTCAATCTCCTTTGTGCCCAAGCCGCTATCTCCCTGGAAAACGCTCGGCTTTACCAGCAAGCCCAACAGGCGTTGACCGATCTGCAACAAGCCCAACTGCAAATTGTGCAAGGTGAGAAGATGTCTGCTTTAGGGAATCTCGTGACAGGGGTGGCTCACGAAATCAATAACCCTGTAGGCTTCCTGAGCGGCAATATTAAGCCCGCTTTGGGATACATTCAAGATCTCTTTGGGTTGATCGATCTCTATCAACAAAAGTTTCCTAATCCAGATCTAGACATTCAGAATAAGATTGAAGCGATCGACCTAAACTACATTCGTAAAGACTTACCCGCCGCCATTGGTTCTATGCGGGAAGGCGTGAAGCGGGTTCAAGACATCAGTACCAGCCTCAGAACCTTTTCTCGTGCTGACAGCGATCGCCCCATTGCCTTTAACATTCACGATGGCTTAGACAGCACCATTCTGATTCTTAAACATCGCCTTAAAGCTAACGAAACTCGCCCTGAAATTGAAGTGATCAAAGAATACGGTCAGTTGCCTTTGGTTCAGTGCTTTGCCGGACAACTGAATCAGGTATTTATGAATCTCCTCAGTAACGCGATCGATGCAATCGAAGATTCCAATCAAGGGCGCAGCTTTACCGAGATCGAAGCCGATCGCAATCAAATTGCCATTCGCACGTCTATAACTGAAGATGGTCAGCAGGCTGTGATTCGGATTCAAGATAATGGTATAGGCATGTCTGATGAAGTCAAACAGAAGATGTTTGACCATTTGTTCACCACCAAGGCAGTGGGGAAAGGAACTGGATTAGGAATGGCGATCGCGCGTTCGATCGTCGTTGAGAAACATGCTGGCACCCTAGAAGTCAACTCAACACTGGGCCAAGGAGCAGAGTTAGTCATTACGCTTCCGGTCCAAGCAGCCGTTGCAACGCACGTATAACCCTACTCACCAGAGTACTCAATCGTGAACAGTTGAATGGGCAGCGTAAGCAACATATTTTGCAATACAGCGTTGTTCAATCCCGTAAGGTACGGGGGGTGTGGGGGCTTTCTCGCCGTACAGGGTTCTGCCCCTGCACCCCATTTTTTGTAATTCAATCGCCTGAACAAAGCTGTATTAGATAAGCTGAAAACCGAGAATTCGTTGAGTTCAACCAGGATATTTGAGCGCGACGTTTCAACGCTTCTGAACCTGACGAGTACAGACCCAGTTCAAGATGGACCTGAGCCAACGGCTATTTTGGGGACAGTGATTGCACTGGGGTTTGGGTCAGTTTTACGTCGGGGTAGCCGGAAGTAGCCGTCGATCGCTTAATGCAGCTACCTGCACCGGACGAATCAGCGATCGCCTAGGTTTTTCCGAAAGAGACTGACCGCCGCTGACTTTCGTCTGGAAAAACGCATTCGGCTCCAGGAGTTATGACCCTCGATACAAACGCGGCTTATCCAGTCGCGGGAAGCTTTCCTTAGCCGAAGCCATCGAGACGTTGAAAGCCGATGTGATAATTGTCCAGGATACTGAATTACGGCAAAGCAAATACTTGAATAACATCATTGAGCAGGAGCATCAGAGCATCAAGCCGCAAGAGGTCAAGCCGCAAGAGAGATTTGTTGTTGCATTGGAATTTCAATGACAAATTCTGTACCCTGTCCTGGTGCTGACTGGCAGTAGAGTTTTCCCCCGTGCTTCTCTACTACAATCTCATAGCTAATTGACAATCCTAATCCAGTCCCTTTACCTACTGGTTTTGTTGTAAAGAAGGGGTCAAATAACTTTGCTTTTACGTCTTCATCAATACCGAAACCATTATCAGCAATCCGAATCGCAATCCAGTTATTGCCGATAACCTCAGTACTAATTTGAATTCTACCGGGTTGTCTAACGCTATCTTCAAAGGTTCGGTGCTGGTTGTATTCCTCTAACGCATCAATCGCATTGGACAGAATGTTCATGAATACTTGATTCAGTTGACCAGCGTAACATTCAATGGGTGGAAGTTGACTATAATCTTTAACAATTTCGATCGCAGCGTGTTCTGGTGCCGACTTCAATCGATGATGCAAAATTGTCAGGGTACTATCAATTCCCTCATGGATGTCTACGACCTTAACGTCAGTTTCGTCGACGCGGGAGAAGATTCGCATCGATTTGACAATTTCATGAATGCGTTGTGCGCCAAGAGTGATTGAATTGAAAAGCTTTTGCAGATCATTCTGGATGAACTCGAGGTCGATCGCTTCCTTTTCTGCCTGAATGCAAGGAGTAGGATTGGGATATTCTGTTTGGTACAGATTCAGAAGTCCCATAACATCCTCAATATAGTCTTTGGCATGGGTGAGGTTGCCATAAATAAAATTCACTGGGTTGTTGATTTCATGGGCAATCCCAGCAGCCAGTTGCCCTAGACCTGACATTTTCTCGCTCTGAATCAGTTGAAGCTGCATCTGTTGCAATTCAGAGTAGGCTTTGCCCACTTCTACAATTTTTTGCTCTAACAGGGCATTTTTCTCTTCCAGTTTCTCAGTCAGGTCATTTAGCTTTAAGTGCAGCTTGATGCGAGCTAACACTTCTTCTTGCTGAAAGGGTTTTGTGATGTAGTCTACGGCTCCAAGTTGAAATCCTTCAACTTTATTTGCGGTGTCAGAGAGGGCTGTCATGAAGATGACGGGAATATCTTTGGTCTTTGGATTTGCCTTAAGTTGGCGGCAGGTTTCAAACCCATCAATTTCCGGCATCATCACATCAAGCAAGATCAGGCTGGGTAAAGCATATTTGACCCGTTCCAGAGCAATTTTGCCTGATTGCGCTACCCAAACTTCTAATCCTGCTTGATCCAGCGTATCAGACAGAACACCCAAGTTCGCAGGAACATCATCAACAATGAGAACGGTGGCATTTTGATCAAAGGTGGAGTTCATAATTTTTACTGCTGGGCTGATTAAAAGGTTCTTACCGGTAGGATTGAATAAGTGCCAGGATTTCCTGGTCTTGAAATCCTTTTGCCAGTTGATGTAGTTTTTTGGCAAAGGGACTGTATTTTTGATCCATCTGTTCAAGCAGTGCTGCCTGCTTCAAAATTCCTTTAAAGCTGCCTTTCATGGTTAATTCATACAGCGTTTCTAATTCTGCTGCGGGGGGGGCAATGAGTTCTGCCTTGTCCATCACTGGGCTAATCGAAGACTGCTGCTCTTCGTAGAGCCATTCCAGTTGCAAATGTTTTTGCAATTTCTGGAGTAATTCTGCTGCCAGTACAGGTTTGGGTAGAAAATCATCGCCACCCGCTTCGATGCTGCGGTACTGATCTGTCTCAAACACGCTGGCGGACGAAACAATAATGATCTTGTCTTTAAGCGTTTCTGATCCTCGAATCTGTTTAATCAACTCAAAGCCATCCATGTGAGGCATCATTAGATCCGTGATCATTAAGTCTGGCTGAAATTCTACCGCTCTCTGCCAGCCCTCCTGCCCAGTGGCAGCTTCAACGACGTCAAAGCCGATCGGACTAAGCAACTTAGAAATGACAGAGCGGTTTTCCCATTTGTCATCGACGACTAAAATTCTGGGCTGGCAGTTCTTAATGCCAATAATTTGCCCATGGCGATCGGCTTGAGCCGTTTTGACCCACTCTGCTGCTTCAGGCAAGTTGACATCGAACCAGAAAATACTGCCAACGCCAATCTCACTTTGAACCTGGATTGTGCTTCCCATCAATTCCACAATCTCCTGGCTAATTGCCAGTCCCAAACCCGTTCCCTCTGATTGTCGTTTGGCATCACTCACCTGCTCAAACGGTTGAAAGATTGCCTGGAGTTTGTCCTGCGGAATACCAATGCCCGTATCGCGGACTTCAAAGCGAATTTTTCCCTCACTGGCAAAGCTGATTGTGAGGGTGACACTGCCTGCATCGGTAAATTTAATGGCATTACTCAACAGGTTGATCAAGACTTGCCGCAGGCGTTTTTCATCAGCCCGGATACCGAGCGGCAGTTCAGGAGCCGATTCATACCGAAATTGAATCCCCTTCAGTTCAGCGCGAATGCGGCACATCTCAGCCACCCCTTGCAGAAATGCCGGGAGGTGAAAATCGGTGGGCAACAATTCCGTCTTCCGCGCTTCAATTTTTGACAGATCCAGAATGTCATTGATTAAGGTCAGCAAATGCGAGCCGCACTGGTGAATCACCTCAACCCGCGATCGATCTTCTTCATTCAGACTTTTGGCACGTTGAAGAATTTGGGCATAGCCGATGACCCCATTAAGCGGAGTCCGCAGCTCGTGGCTCATGTTCGCCAGGAATTCACTTTTTGCCCGATTCGCCGCCTCCGCTGCTTCTTTAGTTTGTTCAAGTGCGATCTCCGCTTGTTTGCGCTCTGTAATGTCAGTTGAAATACCGCAAATCGCATAGGGAGAACCGTCGGGAGCTAGAAGTGGAAATTTGAGAGATAGATAGGTATGCAGCCCGTCATCATGTGGGGCAACTTCCTCCCATTGCATTGCGGTTCCTGCTTCCAACACCTTCTGGTCGTTGGCATCAAAAATATCTGCTAGTTCTGAATCAAACAGATCGCAATTTCGCTTGCCAACGATCTCAGCTTTACTGCGATGAAACAGGGATTCAAATTGACGATTGACGGTAATGAATTGTCCTTGAGGATCTTTCATGTAGAAGACCGCAGGCGAATTATCGAGAATCGCTTGAAGGCGTTCTTCACTTTGGCGTAGAGCAATTTCTGCTTCTTTGCGTTGAGTGATGTCACTATTGATTTCTAATTGGGCAAAGGGTTGCCCAGCAGCATCGCGTTGCAGCGTCCAACGGCTTGCCACAATAATGGGCTGTCCGTCACGAGTGACATGATGTAGTTCGCCTTCCCAGCTTCCCTGCTCTAAAAACTCTGCTAGAACTTCTTCTAACGGCTTTGGAAAAGTGGTTTGTAAGAACGTATGAATATACTCACCAATGATTTCTGCTTTCGTCCAACCGTAGAGGTTCTCCGCGCCCTGATTCCAGTACACGATTCGATCGCTCATATCCCGAATGATGATACTGTCGCTGGCTAGATCCAGCATGTCTAGCGTCTGGCGGAGCTTCTGCTCTGCTTGCTTCCGTTCGGTAATAATCTCGGTAAACATGATGACGCCACCCACGTCTCCTTCTCTATACCAGGGGTGGATCGCCCACCGCACCCAGTCTAATGAGCCATCAGTCCGGGGGAATGGGTCTTCTTCGCGCCGTTCTACTACACCACTTAAACAACGTTGATGAATTTGCCTCCACTCATCGGTAATTTCAGGAAAGATTTCATAGTGAGAGCGTCCGACAATGTCTTCAGCTTGCAGGTTATAGTCTTGCAGCCATTGCTGACTGGCAATCAGGTAGCGCATTTCCTGATCAAACATAACGACTGCAATCGGCGTGTGTTCGATAAATTGCCGTAACTGTTCTTCCCGCTCCTTGAGCGCAGCTTCTGCTTGTTTGCGATCGTGGATATCAGTGCAGGTACCCACCCATTCACGGATGTTGCCATCTTGATTCAGAACCGGAACGCCCCGGATCAAAAAATAGCGGTAGTTTCCATCCGCTGCCCGGATGCGATATTCGGTTTCATACAAACTCTTTGTCTGTACGGACTGCATCCAAACCTGAGCCGTTCGTTCTCGGTCATCCGGATGAATGGCATCTAACCAACCAAAGCCAGCAAACTCAGCTTCAGTCTGTCCGGTAAAAGCTCTCCAGGCGGGATTAGGTGCAATGCGCCCTTCTACATCTGCCATCCAAACAATTTGGGAAGTTGCGCTTATCAGAGAGCGATATCGTTCTTCACTTTGTTTAAGGGCATTCTCTGCTTGTTTGCGATCGCTGACATCACGGCAAACCACTACACCGCCTTTTAACTGACCAGACTCATCTCTCAACGGTCTGGCATTAGCAAGTACCCACCGACCATGGGGTGCCTGGGCATGGCGAACAAAGAATTCAACATCTTTCGGCTCCTCACCCCGGATTGCCCGTACTAGAGGCAGTTCATCTGCCGGAAAGGGCGTTGCCCGATCGGGCAGGAACACACCATATTGCTGCGACCATTCATCCTTGCTGGTGGCAGTTGCTCCATTGCCAAACATTTGCTCGGCCGCTGGGTTGAAGACCAGAAACTGTCCTTGCTCGTTGGCAACAACAATCCCGTCACTCATTGAATCGAGGATGAGCTGCAGCAGGTTGGTTTGCTCTTGCAGTGCCGCTTCGGTTTGTTTGCGATCGTAAATATCAGTACAGGTTCCGATCCACTCATGAATACTGCCATTTTTTGCGGGCACCGGAACTCCGCGTACCCAGAAATATCGATAATGCCCTTCCACTGATCGAAGACGATATTCAGCTTCATATAAGCTCTTTGCTTCAACAGCCTGTGACCATCGTTGAGCAGCCTGTTCTCGATCATGGGGATGAACCGCGTTCAACCAGCCAAAGTTCCGGTACTCTTCAAAGGTTTGTCCGGTATACGCTCTCCAACTGGGAGAATCTTCTAATACCCGCCCATCTGAAGCAGTTGTCCAAACAATTTGAGACGTTGCAGTGGTGAGAGAGCAAAATCGTGCTTCACTCTTGCGCTGTTCTTCTGCCTGCTGCCGTCGAATATCTATTTCGCCTAATGCTCTCGCATTCACCCAGATCACAACCGCAAACACGATGATGGTCAGCACGGCAGAGAGTGATAAACCCACTTCACTGCTATACAGTTGAGCACGATAGCCCACTAGAATGATTCCACTCAAGAGGGGGGGGATTCCAATGGCAGTAAGAAGCAACCGCCTTGCCATGATACCGCCCGCATGCTGACTGGTAATCATGCTCATAATTCCTTGATCTGGATGCAGGCAAAAGATGCCAGCGCATAGAAGGATGAACGCGATCGCCGTATGAACTGCCATCTTGGTGTATGAGCCAAAGCCATAAAACTCTTGGATGCCATAGATGTAGCCAAGCAAACCCAGGAGGGAGAGCAAAAATGCAATGCCAGTAAATGTTTGGATACCGGGTTGAAACGATCGTGGCTTGCTTAATAGCAATAGAGCAGACCCTAGCAACAAAAAGTTTAGGGCAGTGTTAACAGCCATCCGCCCTGGAGCAGAAGTTGCTACAGCTGTTGCTGACTCTTGAAACAGAAATTGGTCAATTCCCAGATTTATTGCAAAGCCATATTGAATTAGAGTCAGGAGCGCAATACCCAAAACGATTGCAGCAAAAATCCGGGCATAACGAGCAGATCGTCGTGTACGTTTACAAAGCTGCCATAGGGCACTGCCACTGAGAATAAAACATAGGGCAGCATTTGCTTTCATCGTCACCCATATTGGCAGGATGCTCTTCAATGTTGGGATATTGAAGAACCAACCCAGAAGAACAACACAACCAATCAGGATTACAAGGACGCTTGCTCTCTTAGCGCAGGATTTGAAGAATAGAGGCAAATTGGTATATCTAGGTGCTCTACCCTTAATAAAAGGACTATTCACTCCGTTCTCCAGGCTGGGTTGGTTCATCTCTTCACACGCAGTTTATCTAGACGCTTCATTTGCTCAAAGCAACCGTGCATCTGCCTAAGAGTTTCAGATTAGAGTTACTCATTTATGTATGTTTGCTCCTCTAGATAGCCTGAGTATGGGAGCATCTATCCCAGCAAATTTTGGATTCAGTGTCCTTGCTATAGCAATTGCTCTATGCGAGAGTTCCCAGCCAGACAGCGAAAGAAACATAGCTTAAGAAACATTTTTAAGTTTTGAAAACATTGGAGTTTTGATAAGAAACGTTTCTCTCCAGGGATCTGGCAGGTCAGGTAGCCCAGCGTTGAAGTATAGGGAAGTACAGGAAAAGATTGCAGCAAAGAATACAGCATGAAGTTAGCGAAATTTGTGAATAAATGTATTAAAGAGCACCTTCGATTATTCAAAGTGCTGCAAAAATGTTCATAAATATAGGTTGACTTTTATTAAAAACACTGACTAGACCAATAATCCATTTCCTGCTTTTGGATTAGCCTTTTGGCAGCATCAGCTTCTTATCGATTAGCCATGCTGCAAATTCCTTTGACTGCCTACTATCACTACAGCAAGGAACAATTGATGCTAGCCCTGACCCCTTCCTCTACCACCACTCTGGAATCTGCTCCTCATGTGATCCCAGAGCAGCAAATCACCTTGTTCAAGTTCTACATGGATCAGGCTATACAAGATGGACTAACGTATGGAAACGAGTTGTATAGGCTGGCAAAAGAGTTCAGAATCGACGATTGGCTAGAAGCTGATCGATTGGGCTGTGAGTTAATTGGGCAAGGGGTTCCAACAGTCATTAGTGTCTCGAAACAGCGGTACAGCGTATGGATTAGCTTACGGAACCCTCTAGCTGCTACATTTGCTGCTTCCTGACCCTTTACCCTTCAACCTAAACAGTTTTTATGGCAGTCTTTTTAATCACTAAAGGACTTACGTTTCATCATGGCTTTTTCTAGGTCGGTTCAAAGGCTGCTTCACCCAGCAGTTGGTCATCATTTCAGGCTCAGCGCAACGAACCATCCCGATGCAGCTCAGTATCAAGGTATGTATTGTACGATTGTTGCCGTAAAAATAATGCGTGGCGGTGAGCCGATGCTAATTGTCCAGTTTCCTGACGGCATCCAGGTGGCAGGGCTGTTTTTCTGTGAATTAGAAGATGAGGCTGGAAGACCTCTGCAACGTAGTAAGTTTGAGAGAACTTCCTTATCCCACGAGATCTGATGAACTAGCGAGAAGCTGAGAGCAAGTTGTAGATGGGTTCCTACCCCAACAGGCGGGGAGAAATGACATGGTACTCCTTACCTGAAGTAAAGGGTTGTGTGGCAAATAATCCATAAGGACAAATGGTTCTCTCTTGCTGCATCCATTGATCGGCACTGGGAGCCTGAACAACGGCAGCAAAATGGAGTGGGCGATCGTCCTTGTGTTCTTTCCCTGTTGCGCTTACGGTCGTTCGTCCTGTGCTTCGTTGATAGCAACGTTGGACATTGATGAAAATACTGATCTCGAATAGGGGCGATTGCTCTTACTGAACCAACCCAGAAGCCTGCTTGAGATTCAGCAGAAGAATTGTTGAAAGTCCACGTTGGTTGGTGAGGACTGAAACATGGCAAGCAAGATTTTGAATGAGCTGGCGATAGGCGATCGGCAGTTGGCGAACGGTGGACAGCGGCAGATCCATCAGCGTCGGCGGTTGATCCACTGGGATTGCCCATTGCGCGTGCCCCTGCAATCCGGTAATCAGCAAAAACTGTCCTGAAGTTCCAGCAGATAAAGCTGATTTGTTAGAAACATTGTTGCCAGAAACAGTAGATAGACAGGGATGTAGATTCAACAGGGTTATCGGTTGATTCTCCAGGTAGATAACAGATTGCACATTAGAATAATCGTTTTGAATAACCGATTGGGAAACCACTTTAAGAACGGCAGTGAGGGGCAATGCCAATAAATGATTGGCGATCGTGAATACAACAGCGCGACAGGTTTCAGACTCTAGTGATCGCTCAGCGTTGGTATGAGTCGGAATGGCAGTCATCGTTAAATTCCGTTAGGGTTAAACCTTATCGTGAACAAGAAAATGATGGATCGTGGATAGCAAATTTTGATCGACATAGGGTTTTGTAATAAAATCTGTTGCTCCGAGATCGATCGCAAACTGGCGATATTTTGCGCTGCTGCGGGAAGTCAGCATCACCACCGGAATTTTTGCTAAAGAGCGATGCTGATGACGCTGGCTCAAAAATTCAAAGCCATTCATGCGCGGCATTTCAATATCACAAAGAACTAGGTCAATCCCGGGATGCTTCTGCAAAAATGCCAATCCTTCCAGCCCATCTTTTGCCTGTGAAACTTGATAACCCTCCTGTTGAAGTAACTGCGAGAGGGTTTGCCTCAGGGTTAGCGAATCTTCGATCAGCAGAATGTGAAAATGCCGAGGAGAACGTTTAGACGCTGGAGCGACAGGAGTGCTGGCAGTCAAAGAGGCAGAGGTGGGCAACGCTTGATCCAAAGTTTGCGGTGATGGGCTTGCGGCGAAAGCAGCATCAGCAGGAGAACGAGTCGGTACAATTCCAGGTTGATGAACGGAAGTGCGAGCAGACTCTGTCGCCTGCTGAGAACCTGTGGCTTGCTGAAGGCTGGTGACTTGCTGAAACAGTGTTCTGACATCAATCACCAGTGCGAGCTGATTATTGCCCACAATACAGCAGCCATAGATGTAGGGCGGAGGCGCGATCGCCTGCCCGAAGGGTCGAATGACCAGTTCCTGTTCGCCCAACACCTGCTCCACTTGAATGCCCATTAATCCAGCGTCCGTTCGTACCAGGACAATTGAGAGCGGAGTGGGGATAGGGGGCTGGGCTGCGGCTAGAGTGTGTGGAATTTCAGAATCATTGACGAGATCAGAAACCAGAGCAGACAGGGGACGGACTACGACCGCCTGCTTCTCATCGCCCTTGCGCCACTGCAACACCTGCTGCCTGCCAACCTGCGAAAGCGCATCAGGCTTAGACACAATTTGTTCAATGGCGTCGATCGGTAAGGCGTAGCTAATTCCCTGATTTTTGCACAGCAGCAGCTTGGCGATCGTGAGCGAAAGCGGAATTTGCAGTGAAAAAGTTGTGCCCTGCCGGGAAACATAACTGACGGCAACCGAACCCTTGAATCCCTCGATCTGGGAGCGCACGACATCCAAGCCGACCCCTCGACCGGATAAACTGCTAACCTGGGTTGCGGTTGAAAAACCTGGCTCAAACAGATACGACAGCAGCGTATTTTCAGAGGTGGTCGCGATCGCCTTTTCAGGAAGCCAACCCATTTCTACCGCCCGCTGTGCAACTCGCTGGAGGTTAATGCCGGGACCATCATCTTTCACTTCAATAATCGTGCGATGTCCCTGATGATAGGCATTAATTTCAATTTGTCCCACAGCAGGCTTCCCCATCGCTTGTCGGGTTTCTGCTAGTTCAATCCCGTGATCGAAGGCGTTGCGAACCAGATGCAAAAGCGGATCGTAGAGTTTTTCAACGATCGTTTTATCCACTAAGACTTGGGTTCCCGTGACAATCACTTCAACAGGCTTATGATGGGACGTTGATAATTGCTGAATGACTTGCGTTAATCGAGCAAATAGGGCGTCGAGCGGCTGCATTCGGAGCGCGGTGAGGTCGTTACCCACGACAAATAACAGCCGTTGCTGTGCTTCTAGCGATCGGCGAGATTGCCGGATGGTTTGATCGAGTGCTTCAGAAATGGATTTCAGCTCCATGACTTCATCCAGCGTGGAGCGAGACAAAATATGAATCTCGCTATATCGATCCATTTCCAGCTCATCAAACTGCTGCACAATGGAAGAAGCGTGTTCTGTATTTTTGCCACTTGTATTTTTGCCACTATGGGGCTGACGCGAGAGCAGGAACCGATCGCTCTGGCTACAGAGCTGATCAATGGTTCGCTGATGTTTTTGCAGCCGATCCAGCAGTTCCTGCACCATCAAACGCAAGGTATCATCCTGGCTAGTTTGCTGATTCTGATTAATTAGCAGTTCACCGGTTAAATAGTTGAGTTTCTCCAGCTTTTCTAAATCCACACGCACCGAGGCGTTAGGAGTCGATAGCGTGGAAGCCGCAGGATTCGCTAATGAGGATTTAAACGAAACCGCAGTTGGGGAAGGGTAGGAACGTTGGGAAGATTCTTTTTCCGGTATGCTCGGAGACTGCGATCGATTCAGCTCAATTGATGAGGTTGAAGATGAAGTAGAAGACGATTCTGCTATCGATTGGATCCCATCCTCGAGTTCAATAGCGACATCAAAAGCTCGATCTGAATTGAATCCTTGATTAAAAGAATAAATATTTTCTGGTGTATTGTCTGGTGCAGTGGTTTCAATTCGCCACGGACTAATGCTTTCCTCAAAATTTTCTAAGCTGTTTGCTGCAAAGGAAACGTTCCACGCCTCGCTGGGTGAATGGGATTCGGTTGCGTTCGAGTCGGCGATCGCGAATCCATTGGCTACACTGGCAGATGGAGAATCAAGATTGCTGAGCAGTGCCTCAAGTGGCAGAGTCGGAGGCAGATCCGAAGATAGATTCTCTGCAAAGGGGGAAACTGCAGGAGTATTCCTAGAAGAAGGAAGAAGGGTTGGACGCAGGAATAAAGGACGGAATCTTCTCGATAATGTTTTCGATGACGTGATCTTGGTTTTGAGACGTTGCAGCCAGGCTTCGAGGGGAATTTCCGTTTGCAGCAGGTTGATCAATGAAGCGAGAGGTGAGTTGATCTGGGCTGAAAATGGCCGTGCGGAGGCGAGCGTGGGGGAAAGCGCAGATTGGGTTGATTCTGGAATCTGATCGTTCGGCTGTTGTGAAATTTTGCCGCTGAGCATCTCTGGGGCAGTGCTGGCATCACGACCTGAATGCCTTGTTGAAGCAGGCTCAACAGACCTGGAGTGAGCAAACTGCTGCAACTGGGGAGACGGTGCGCCACCTTGGCTGCGATCGCCTGCCAATACCTGGGCTCGTCCCTGGGTGAAATCTTGGAGTGCGATCTGAGCGATCGGGTGAGTCGCTTCGGGATGGCGTTCTAGCGCGGCCAGTGTCGTTTGGGCGATCGCCGCAAATCCCGGCAACTCCAGAGATTCTGCCAATCCCAGGAAAATCTCAGCTTGCGATCGCAGTACCTCATCCAAATCGGGTGCGTGGCGAACAACTGCCTGGCTCAGTTCTTCTAATCGCTGCGTCACACCAATCTCAAACATGGACTGCACCATATCAAACCCCAGTTCCGCTGATGAGGGAATCGGGGTATCGCGGTCAAACCGATCGCCTAGCTTTTCCTGTAATCGAGCGATTACATCGGCTGCCCGGTTGAGTGTATCCGACTCATCGACCTGGCTGCCATCTAGCTGAGCCGTTAACAGCAGACGCAGGCATTCGTAGCCCTCAAACAGCAGCCCTTCAATCTCGGTATCAATTTCGACCGCTGGATTGTAGAAGGCGCGGAAGATATCTTCCAGAACGTGGGCGACGTTATTAATCGCACTGAGTCCAACACTGGCAGCGGCTCCTTTCAGCGTGTGAGCTGCCCGCATGAGTTCATGAACGTTGGCTGAAGTACGATTGGAGCGCAGACTCAACACCCCCTGCTCAATGATTTTGAGTAAATCCTGAGCTTCGGTAAGGAAGTAGCTGTTATGGGGTGGGTCGGAATGGGTTGGAGTGCGGAGTATGGGGGTCATGGCAGGGATAGATGCTGAGCGCGTTCTCGAAGCGTGGAATCAGGCAGTCAGCTTGCGTAGGATGGGTTAACGCAGGGTAACGCATGGGTGTCAGGCGGTTTGGGAATTAAGGCGTTACGGCTTTCGCCTAACCTATCCTACGAGACTACAAACCTACGAAACTTTGAACTGATCGACACTGGTTTGCAGAGCTTCCGCCGTTTTCAGCAACTCCTGGAAAGATGCAGAAATCTGAATTGCTTCCTGGGAAGTTTGCTGGACGATCGCCGCCACATCGGTCATGGTTGCCGTCACAGTCTCGGACTGATGGGTTTGGTTTTGAGCTGCCTGGGTAATTGCTTCCACCAGCTGGCTGATTTGAGCCGTGGCAGAAACAATCTCGGTCAGGCTTTGGCGGGTAGTGTTCACCAGGCCTGTCCCGCTGACAACCTGCTCGATTCCGGCGTCCATTGCGGTGGCAACAGCACTGGTTTCAATTTGAATTTCCTGCACCAGCTTTTCAATTTCCGTCGTTGCTTCTGCAGACTGTCGCGCCAAAGCACGGACTTCATCGGCAACGACCGCAAAGCCTCGCCCTGCTTCTCCGGCACGGGTCGCTTCGATCGCCGCATTCAGCGCAAGGAGCTGAGTCTGTGAAGTAAAGGTGCTGATTAGATTCACCACTTTTGAGATTTTTTGGGACGATTCGCTCAATCGTTTGATCTTCTTACTTGTTTCCGATACCGTCTCCCGAATTCCTAAAATTCCATCAACTGTGCGATTCATTGCAATATCTCCCTGCTGCACGATCGCATTGGCTTGCTGTACCGCGACGTTGACTTGCTGGGCGTTTGCGGCAACGGCTTTGGTGGAATCTAGCATCACCTGAATTTGCCGCAGAGCGTGGGCGATATCCTGTGCTTCACGCTGAGCCTGCTGCGATAGTCCGGCGATCGCGCCTCCGCTTTGTTGGGAGGTTTCTCCGACCTGGCTTGCGGCGGTTTGCACCTGTAATACTAATTTCCGCAGGCTCTGCAACGTATTGTTGTAGGCATCTGCTACCGTTCCCACTTCGTCTTCGGTAATCGGTGCGCGCACGGTTAGGTCTCCATCCAGAGCAGGACGAACAGACGTTAGGAGCCGCAACACGCTGCGCTGAAGGGTTTCACGGCTTTCTTTTTCACGGGCGATCGCCATCGCGCCCTGCTGCGCCTGGATTTGGAGCTGCTCCACATACTCAGATTGCTGCAAGGCAAAACCAAGCTGCAAGGCAATTTGGTTCAGCAGACGCACATCCTCTTCTTCCCAGTGGTACGGTGCACTGTGCTGGAAAGCAGACAGCAAACCCCAAAGTTTTTGTCCTTTGAAGATGGCAACTACGGCACAGGCTCTAAAGCCAAAGAATTCCAGGGCTTCGACGTGGCAATCGGTCATGCCTGCTTCATACACATCATCGGCAACCATGAATTCGTTATTGCGGAAGCGTCCGCCCTGATGTTCCTGCAAATAGGGGTCTTCCCAGGCAGCCCCGACTAAACTGGGATAATCACCTAGCTTGGATTCCGCCACAATATCGCCGTAATAGTCATCGCGGAACTTGTAGATCGCCACCCGCTCGACGCTCAGTAGCTTGCGGACTTCCTGAGTTGCCGTCTCAAAAATGGTGTTGATATCCAGCGATTTGCGAATCTTTTCCACGACCTTGGCAAGTGCCCGTTCGACCTCTGCTTCTCTAGCAGCTTTGCGGTTTTGGGCTTGAATCTGGCTCAGATACTCAGCCTGGTTAATTGCAACACTGAGCGGACTGCTGAGCTGCAACATGATTTTTACTTCTTCGTCCTGCCATTGGCGGGAATTCGAGTTTTGGTACGCTGCCAACAGTCCCCACAACCTGGAATCTTGGAAAAGCGGCACAATAATGTAGGCGCGACACTCATACTTTTCCAGTGTGTCCAGGTAGCAGCGGGAAAAATTCATTGTGTAAATATCATCGACCCGCTTGTATGGACAGCCACGAGTGTAGTCGCCCCCTTTGGTCTGCTGAAAGTAGGTGTCTGAATTGAGCGTTCCTGAAGTGGTCAAATCCCGAACAGTGCAACGATCCTCCAGAGCAAGGCTCTGCTTGAGCGTCTGATCCTCGGATTGCGACTGAATCACTGAAACCCAACCTGCCCCTACAGATTCGGCGACAAATTCACCGCCCCAGTCTTCGGTAAATTTGTAAATTCCGACTCGATCGCAATTTAACACCCGCCGCAGTTCTTGAGTGGTGGCTGTAAAAACGCTGTTAATATTCAAACTCTGCCGGATCTTAGCAATTACACGGTTTAGCGTCTGTTCTCGCTCTGCGGTTTTTGCCAGTTGAGCCGCGTATTCAGATTGCTTAATGGCAATTCCCACCTGGTCAGCAATTTTCATCATCAAGCGAATCTCGTCCTCTTCCCACCGTCGCGCACCTCGATTTTGAAAGGCAGACAGCAAGCCCCACAATCGATCGCCCTGAAAGATAGGCACTATGACATAGGCGCGCACCTGATAAAACTCCAACGCCTCAACGTGGCAATCCGTCAGCAGCCGTTTGGGACGAACCAGACTAAATCCGTTATTTTCCCAGATCGTTTCTCCAGTGTGAATGTCATCGACAATTAGCGGAACGTTATCACGCAACCGCCCGCCCTTTTGTTCACTCAAATAGGGGTCTTCCCATCCACTGCCCACCAGCTTGGGATAGTCTCCGGTCACAGACTCCGCAATAAAATCGCCAGAGTAATCGTCGCGGAACTTGTAGATCGTCAGTCGCTCCACGTTCAGGAGCTTTCGCATTTCCTGCGTTACGGTATTGTAAATGGTCGTCAGATCATTGGCCTGGCGCAGTCTGCCCACAACACGAGAAATTGCCCGCTCCCGCTCGAGCAGGTTTAAAGTTTGTGCCTGGGATTGGGCTATCTGAAGCTGGAGACATAGTTCAGAGCCAACTTGCAGCAGCAAACTGGTTTCGACCTCTTGCCAGCGTTTCGCCTCGCCGCCGTGCAGCACTGCCATCAGTCCCCAAACGGTTCCATCAACGACGATCGGGAAGACCAGACTGGCGCGCAGCTGCAAGCGTTCTAGAAAATGCCGCTGGTAGGTAGACAACTGGGTTTCATGGATATCTTCCATTATGAACAGGGAAGCACTCAGGTAATCCTCCTGCTGGTTCCGACCAAAATAGCCCGCAGGCAGCGTTCTTTCTTTCAGGCTGGGCGCATCATAGTCTGCTGTTTCGCTGAGTACCGTGACCTGGGTTTGACTCACAAAGCGCAGAAGCATCACCCGATCGCCGTTCAACGCCATCTGTAGACTCGTTACCGCAATTTGAAAGGCAGCGTCCTGCTTTGCCGCCTGCCGCATTTCCTGGATGATTGCTGTCCCTTGGTGTTTCAGCGTCTCAAGCTGTTTCTGCACCCTTAACTCGACCAGCTTTTCGACATCGTGATGGGCACTTTTGTAGAGTCTGACGAGCTGTTGCAGGTTATCGCGTAATTCGGGCTTGCTGAGCAATTCCGCTTTTTCCAGCTCCTTTTTAATCGTCAACACCGACTCACAAAACTGCTGCACACTGGCGGAGTTTTGAGCCTGATTCAGCTTAGCGGCTATGGGGCGATCGTTGCTCAGCGTCACTGCAACCGCAGGCGGAGAAGTAAATCCCATTAATTGATCCAGCACTGCAGTTTGGGCAATGTTTTGAGAATTATTTTGAGAACTATGCTCGTGTTCAGTTACCATCATCGGCAGCTTGCCGCTTCTACCGTTTTTGCCATTACTCTGTCCGTTACCGTTCGCGTTACTGCTGCTTTTACCGTTGTCGTGACTTTCCCGGTTATCGTTTCTGTCAAAACTTTCTCCGTTGCCGTTCGTCTGCTTGCCTTGTTCCGACCGGGGAGGCATTTCCTCAGACATAGGCTGGCTCCAAGCAACAGGCTGGTCATCAAACCCAGCAAAAAGGTCATCGCTTGCATCGTCGGATAGGTAGGAGCTGTTCATAGTGCAGTCTTTTGCAGAAGGTAGACGAGTGGATAAGAGAAACTTGAAGCAGGGAAACGGGTCGATCGCCTTTGGATTGTCGCGCTTGGGCGGTCGCAATTGGGCTATTGATAAATTTGCAGTCTGGGATCGTTTATCAGGGCCTTCAGGCTGAGCACAGGGCTACTCGAACTGCTCAGGTAGCCTTGAATAAAGGGCTGGAGCTGAGGTGAGAATAGGTCTGCGAGGGCAGGCTGTATTTGCTGAAGCGGATAGGGCTCAATCTCTAGTACCTCAGAAACGACTAGTCCCAGCGTTTGATGCTCTACTTCAATGACGATCACGGTTAACCCCTGCCCAGCAGTCCACCCAATAGGAAATCCAGGAACCTGCTGCCCGGAAGACGAACTTGCAGAACTCAGCCGTTTAGAGGAGGATTTGGAGCGCGAGGATGAGGAATTTTCCAAACCAACCTGGATTCCCAAATCAACCAGCCAAAGGATATTACCCCGACAGTTGTAGACGCCCAGAACCCCGGCTGGCATTTGCGGGACGGGCAGAATTGCCGATGGTGGAACTTTGAGAATTTCCTTAACTCCCTCCAACGGTAAAAGTGCCGTTTCTTCAGCGGCGAAATAGAACCGAAGAAACGGAGTCAGGACAACCGATTCCGTGGATAGAGGCGGATTGGCTGACTGCAATTTAAGCCGATCGGAAATGACTCCCTGCTGTAACCACTCAGCGAGAGAGACAGTACCCAAAGCAACCGCATCGAGAGAGGCAATATCACTTCCTGGGGTGGCGATGCTACGCTTCAGGTTGATGACTGCCTGCCATTCTGTCTGGTGCTGTCCCTTGATTCGTCCATACACTTCAATCTGAGCAATTCCTTTTGGATTGAGAGTACTCAACTCTTGATGAACCCACGTCAGCAACGGCTGGTGCGGTAGCGGGGTGGTAGATTCCAGCAAAATGCCCACTCGATTCTCTCTGCGATTGCCCTGAACCTGAATGCCTCTGGAATTGAGTTTCTGATTCAGCAGCACGGCGATCGCCTGAATGTCTCCCTGCTGCGCCTGCTTTTGCCGGATCTGGTCTGGCGGAAGCCCCAGATTCCGTTGATGTAGCTGCTGCATCACTCAACTCCGAAGTAATTTCTGCACGGTTTGCACGAGTGCCTGATAGCTTTCGGATTTGGGCACATAGGCATCTGCACCCAACATTTTTCCCCAGAGCTGGTCGGCTTCGGTGCTTTTCGATGAGCGAATCACGACTGGAATCGAGCTGGTTTGGGCAGTGCTTTTTAACTCCCGGCACCATTCAAACCCACTCTGTCCGGGCAGAATCACGTCTAGCACAATCAGGTCTGGCTTGTGCTGTTGCAGGCGGGTGCGCGCTTCATCGGTACTTGTTGCACTAACCACATAAAGTCCAGCTTGCTGTAAGCAACGACCCACGAAATCTGCTTCTGTTTGAGAATCTTCGACGAGGAGTACAGTATTCATAGCGGTGAATTCCAGAGAGAATAAAGGGTTAAACGATAAAAGAATCAGTCGAAAATTCTGGAGAGACGATCGATCGGTTCTCTAAAGAACGATTCGCAGAACCCGCAGTGCGATTTCTCAAATGACGGTTGATCACAGCAATGACTTTATCAGACTCAATCGGTTTCGAGAGAAAGTCAGAAGCACCCACCACCCTGGCGCGAACGCGATCGATAATGCCATCATTCCCCGTCAGAATCACAATTGGGATATCTTTGAAGGATGAAACGCGACGAATTTGAGTACAGATCTCATAACCGCTTGCGATCGGCATTACGAGATCGAGAAAGATAAAGCTGGGTTTCTGAGCCAGAAGCGTGGGCAATGCCTGGAAAGAGTCGTGAATTGCAATGAAGCGGTATCCTGCCTGGGTAATGATTTCACTCATCGTTTCACAGACTTTCACGCTATCGTCAATACAAACGATCAGAGGTTGATGCTCTGCCACTTTGACCTTTAGCTCGGTGAGCTGGTAAGGGGGAGCGGGTAAGTCGGCGATCGTTTGCAAGCCCATTAAGCCCTGCTGAAAATAGGGGCTAAAAGAACGCGCAACTGCCAGTACATCCTGCTTAATTTGAAAGGCGAGATCTCGCAAGGATGAGTTGCCGTTGACCAGTGATTTGAGCGAACTGTAAGAGTTGCCGGAGAGCTGCTTTTCAAGAGCATTGGCATTCTTTAAAACGGGTGCGAGATTAGGCGAAATGCTGGTTAATCCAGCGTTAAACCAATTGCCCCAGAGGTACTGCGATCGGGCAACTGCCTGTTCTGAATCTAATAAAACTGGTGGTTCACCGACATCGGCCTGCGGCTCAAAATGTCCCATTAGACTGCTATTGACTTCAAAGCTTTGCACCAGGTCAAACAAAACTTCGATGACGACTTGCTGAATCATTGCAATTCCCTGATCGCGTGAAATTTGCTGCCGCATCATTAAAAGGGCGATCGCCGTATATTCCCAATCGCTCACGATGTCCTGTTGACGAAGCCGAATTCCTCCAGGATCAAGCTCAGGGCAATAATGCTTTATGCAGCGATACCACCGACGAAAGCGATGCTCACCCCCGCCACCCCAGGCAATTCGCCCCAAGCGAAACACAAGCTTCCAAGACTGATTGGCATTAGATTGGAGGGTATAAGTGCCCGTCAGCTGTGAGTTCTTGATTGATTTAACATGAACTAGAAACTGCCCTAGCGATAACTTTTCCACAATGGTACCTGCCTCCCTCGCCCCAATTCTCTAAGTGAGCCAACTTAGAAGTTTGAATAGCATCATTTATTTCTTATGAAGCCCAAAACTGGGTAAAAAATAACAATTACGCGATCAAACGAGTCAAGAGAGCTAATGCTTTCATTCACAAAATCGTTTGCACCGGTTTAGGCTGGGTTTGAATCCTATACTTGCCAATCTCTTACAAGCGGCAAGCCAAGTTCTCGTCCAAACCATGACGTGTCAAATTCTTTTCTTTATTAAATCCTAAACATCATAAACGTGTTATTGCTGAAAATACGATCTGGGCGGTTCACTTTTTCAGCAATTTATCAAAAAGATAAATAATTAGTGATTCTACGGAAATTTTTTCTCGTGATTTTACCGAGATTCCGTTTATTCAAACTTCTGTTCTTCCAGTATTTATCTCGTGATCGCTAAGGCATCAAATTCTTATTCTGTTGAACGTACGCTCACTGACAATTCTACAACTCGATAACTTATTCAAGCGTATTGGATGGCAGTTGAAAAAGTGAATTCCTCGTCTAGCCTGGCTGAAGTTGTCGATCGCATTCTCGACAAAGGGATTGTTGTCGATACCTGAGTGCGGGTTTCGCTGGTCGGCATTGAACTGCTGGCAATTGAGGCACGGGTCGTCATTGCTTCGGTAGAAACCTATTTGAAGTATGCAGAAGCCGTGGGTCTCACCGCTCAGGCTGCGGTTCCTTCTGCCTAACCACTGTCTTACCAACAGGCGGATCATCAAACTGGACTGAGTGAGACAGCAGTCGCTCTGCTTACTCAGTCCTACCCCGGCATCCCGCATTCCTGCTTCTACTTTGGCTGTGCCAAAAACTCGCGAATGTACTGATTTACAAGCTGCGGCTGTTCCTGCTGTACCCAATGGCTACAGTTGGGAATATAGCGAATAGTCAAATCCTCGACGTATTCCTCAGTACCATAGGTCAGTTCAGTGCCGAGGGCAGTGTCTTTCTCGCCCCAAATCATCAGCGTTGGCACGTCCAGCATTCCCCAGTCGCGACTGAGCAGTTCCGACTGCAAGAAATTCGCCCGATAGTAGTTGAGCATTGCGGTGAGTGCGCCCCGTTTTGCAGCCGCGTCTTTGTATGCCTCTAAATCTGCGGATGCGAAGGTTTGCTTATTGACTGCCATCCCGGTCAATGCAGTTGCCAACAACTGATAGTCATTTGCCTGAATCAGCATTTCCGGCAGACCTGGAATCTGAAACAGAAAGATATAGGAACTGCGAAGCAACTGTTGCGGCATTCGTAGTCCTTGAGCAAACTTAGCAGGGTGAGGAAGATTGAGCACGATCAGCCGATCGACCAGATGCGGATAGTCATAGGCAAACGTCCAGGCGATCATCCCGCCCCAGTCATGCCCCACCACCACGGCAGAATCATAGCCTAGCCCGTGAATGACTCCTTCAACATCCAGCAGCAGTTCTGGCATTCGGTACGCACTGACCTCCTGTGGCTTGTCACTCTCGTTATAGCCGCGCAGATCGACCGCCACCACCTTGTAATCTTTAGCAAACTCAGGAATTTGATGCCGCCACGAATACCAGAACTCTGGGAATCCGTGCATCATCAGCATGAGTGGACCCTCGCCTTGGGTCACGTAGTGCAGCTTCACGCCATTGCTGATAATCGATTGGTGTAACCATGAGCCTTGGAGTGTGGTCATTGTGTGCCTCCATTGAGTTGGTAGGGGGGATCAGGGAAGGGGGAGATCAAGAAGGAGAAAGGGATAGATTGGTTGTTTGCAATCGGGGGTTCTAGGGTCAAGTGTGCTGCTGGTTGATCGCTCAAGCCGATTGATAAGTGTTGTGATAATTAATCAACTGCATCCCGACTCGCTCCTCACCCCTTATCCCCTCATCTCCTTATCTCTTCTACCGCTTAACCAACTCCCCAAACGCCTCCTGAATCACCTCTGGGATCGGTTTTGGGCGCATTGTTGCTTCATCGACCCAGACCCAGAGAGCCTCCGCAGAAACAATCAAATCGGGTTCTCCCTGGCGGCGAATCTCATAGCAACGCAGGGTACGGACTCCGCGCATTTCCTGGAGCCAGGTGGTGATTTTCAGCATGTCGCCTGCCACTGCCGGACGCAGATACTCGATCGCCACTCGCCGCATGACAAACAATCCTCCCAATGCCCGGTAGCGATCGGGGGTGAAGCCAAGGGATTCGGAATGCTCGATCGCTGCCTGCTCCAGATAGTGCTGATAGACAGCATTGTTAACGTGACCCAGAGCATCCATCTCGTAGTGGCGAACACGCAGTTGTGTAACAAAGCGTTGAGTCATAGAACGTTAAGGGAGTTAGATTGAATGTGGCACGTTTAGGGCGATCGGCTCATCTTTCACATGGAGGAGTTCGGCTCGTTCAAGCGTCGGGATTGGTGTTTTGTAGGAGCGATCGGGGTCGGGCAAGCTCCTGCTCAGCGGCTTCTGCCCGTTGTCATTCCTGCTCTGCCCGTTGCCGATCCAGCCGCAGCGGAGGGGATCGATTGCGTCATCTCGCAGTCCTCCAGAAAACTTCTCTCATTTTAGAGCGGGTTCTGGTTCGGCAAGGATTTATTCTGATTGTTAGCCATTTTTCAGGGAACGCCCCGTGACTCACCACAATCCTACCCCCACCGTTGACATTATCATCGAGCTAATCGATCGCCCCAATCGCCCGATCGTCCTGATTGAGCGCAGAAACGAGCCGTTGGGCTGGGCAATTCCGGGCGGCTTTATCGACTACGGCGAATCGGCAGAATCGGCAGCCATGCGCGAAGCCTTCGAGGAAACCTGCCTTCAGGTCGAACTGGTGAAGCTGCTGGGGGTTTATTCTGACCCGAAGCGCGATCCGCGTCAGCATACGATGAGTGCTGTTTATGTTGCAACTGCCATTGGTGATCCGATCGCCGAAGATGATGCTCAAGGGATCGGCGTGTTTGAACTCTGGGAAATTCCCCAGCTGCTTTGCTTTGACCACGATCGAATTCTGCGGGACTACAGATATTTGCGCGATTATGGGCTATATCCGAAGGTGAAGTAGGAGAAGTTCCCCTGCTAGATCCCATGTCCGACAAACGGTACACTTTAGCTCGGACATCCTCTCGCACTCGCTACCCATGCAGAATATGACGGAACGGGGACATTTGCTGACCGAGCAGACCAACCCCAACAGCCAGAACCTCGATCAGATGACCGCCGTGGAGATCGTTGAGCTATTCAACCAGGAAGATGCTCAGGCAGTGGCAGCCGTAGCAGCCGCAAAAGCAGACCTGGCAAAGGCGATCGATCTCATTGCAGAATCTCTCCGGCGGGGCGGCAGGCTGTTTTATGTGGGTGCGGGAACGAGCGGACGCTTAGGCGTTCTCGACGCTGCCGAATGTCCTCCCACTTTCTGTACGCCGCCTGAACTGGTGCAGGGCATTATCGCAGGCGGAGCTGGGGCACTGGTTCGCAGCTCCGAAGATCTCGAAGATCGGGCAGAAGACGGCATGGAAGCGATCGCTCATCGCCAGATCACAAATCACGATGTTGTCGTCGGGATCACCGCAGGCGGCACAACCCCTTATGTGCATGGAGCCATTCACGCAGCTCAGCAGCGTGGCGCAAACACGATTTTTATTGCCTGTGTGCCGATCGAGCAGGTCAGCCTCTCCGTTGATGTTGATATTCGCCTCCTGGTCGGGGCAGAAATTCTCGCAGGCTCTACTCGCCTCAAAGCCGGAACCGCCACTAAACTCGCCCTGAATATCCTCTCGACCGGAACAATGGTGAAACTGGGCAAAGTCTACGGCAACCGGATGGTCGATGTCTCCGTCACTAATCGCAAGCTGTACGATCGCGCCCTTCGCATTTTGCAAGACCTGACCCAACTCCCCCGCTCGGAGGCCGCCGAACTTTTAGAAAAAAGCGATCGTCAAGTCAAACTTGCCCTCCTGATGCACTGGAGCGGACTGGATGCGATCGCCGCCAAGCAGCGTCTTGCTGAACAGGGAGGGGACTTGCGTCGAGCACTTCAGGGGATAAGGGGATGAGGTGAAAACACTAGCAAACTTGAATCTGAAAAGGAAGTTACTTCTCTAGTCCCTCACCCTCTTTGCCCTTTACTCCCCATTTTCCTAATACCCATCTCCCTCTCTTCATCTCCCTATCCCCCCATCTTTCCACCTCCTCATATCTTTTCACCTCCCCATCCACCCCATGCCCCGATCGACCTACTGGCAACTCCTCCCCTACCTCCGTCCTCAAACAGGCACGATCGTTCAGGCATTGCTCTGTACGCTGGTTTTCACGGTTTGCTGGCCCCTTTTAGCAGCATTGGGTGGGCAACTGCTCAGTTTTTTGGTGAAGGGGGATGTGCTGAATCTGGCGAAAACAGCGGCGATCGTGGCACTCGTCTTCCTAGTGCAGAAGACGGCACAGTACGGACAGGATGCGCTGATGGCAAAGGCTTCTCTGGCGATCGCGCTGAATTTAAGAAAGCGAACCTACGCACACCTGCAAACCTTGAGCCTCAGCTATTTTGAACGAGCACAGACGGGCGATCTCACTTATCGATTAACAGAAGATATCGATCGCATTGGTGAAGCCATCAACAAAGTCTTTCACGATTTCATCCCCTGCGTGTTGCAGTTGATTCTCGTGTTTGGTTACATGGTGTATCTCAATTGGCAGCTCACGCTGGCGAGTTTAATTGCCGTTCCGTTATTGGGTGGGTTGATTAGCTGGTTTGGCGAACGTATCTTAAAACAATCTCGCCGCAGTCAATCTTTAATTTCTGATTTATCTTCCTTGGTGACAGAAGTTTTTAGCGGCATTCGATTAGTGCGGGCATTTGCGGCAGAAGCGTATGAAGTCGATCGCTTTAGTGTAGAAGCCGAGCGCAATCGGCGGGCAAAGTACAAGGCAGCATGGCTGAAGGCAGTGCAGTTTCCCGTGGTGGGTTTTCTATATGCGGTGAGTATTTTGCTGCTACTGCTGCTGGGGGGCTGGCAAATCGCGCAGGGCAACCTCACCGGAACGGAGTTTGGTAGCTATGCGGTTGCAGTAGCATGGCTGATTGACCCGATCGCCCACCTTCCAGAAAACTACAACGAATTCAAGCAGGCAGAAGCCTCGGTCGATCGCATTTTTGAGCTGCTGCACATCGAGCCTGCCGTCGTCGAGCAACCCAACGCCCAACCCCTACCCTGGGTAAGCGGCAAGGTCGAATTGCGTGATGTTTGCTTTAGCTATAAACCCAATCAGCCCGTTTTGCAAAGCCTCAGCCTGCTGGCGTTTCCCGGTGAAGCGATCGCATTAGTCGGGGCATCGGGAGCAGGCAAAACAACGCTGGTGAATCTGCTGCCGCGCTTTTACGATCCGCAAGCCGGACAAATCCTGATCGATGGGGTGGATATTCGTCAGGTGACGCTCAGCAGCCTCCGTCGCCAGATCGGAATTGTGCCGCAGGAAACGGTGCTATTTTCTGGGACGATCGCCCAAAATATTGCCTTTGGTCAGCACAATTATGATATCGGCGCGGTGATTGCTGCTGCAAAAGTTGCAAATGCTCATCAGTTTATTTCCCAGTTTCCAGACGGCTATGATTCCTGGGTGGGGGAACGGGGCGTGAATCTCTCCGGCGGACAGCGACAGCGCATTGCGATCGCCCGTGCCGTCCTGCTCAATCCCCGCATTCTGATTCTGGATGAAGCCACGTCTGCTCTTGACTCTGAATCCGAAGCCCTGGTGCAGGAAGCTCTCGAACGACTAATGCAAAACCGCACCGTGTTTATCATTGCCCACCGCCTCGCTACCATCCGTCGCGCCGATCGCATTCTGGTAATAGAGCAGGGTCGCGTGGTGGAATCGGGAACGCATCAGGAACTTCTGGCGCACAGTGGACGCTATGCTCGCTTTTACGCGAAGCAGTTTGAGACGATCGACGCCGGAAATTAGATGTTTCAGAAATAGGAAGAATCATCCTAATTTCGATCGTTACAGTCTGCCTGCTTCTGTCCCCAAAGATGAGTTCGATCGAGCTAGATGCCCATATTGTACTGCTTTAGAATCGAGAGATCTTCCGGCTGAAACCGATCGCTTCCATTTACGACAACAGCGATGCAATCATTTGATTTGCCTGGGATTCATAGCTGCCGCCGAACTGATTGAAGTGATTGAGAATGTGATACAGGTTATAGAAAATTTTGCGAGTTTTATACCCTGAATCGAGCGGAAAAGCCGCCTGGTAAGCACTGTAAAACCCGGTCGGGAAACTGCCAAAAAGCTGGCTCATGGCTAGATCCACTTCGCGATCGCCGTAATAGGTTGCCGGGTCAAGAATCACAGGCTCTCCCTCAAGCGTCACAGCGGCATTGCCTGTCCAGAGGTCGCCATGCACAAGAGAAGGCTGCGGATTATGTCCCGCCAGAATGTGGGGAACGGCAGCCAGCAGGCGATCTTGCTGGGGAAAACGTCCTCCTTTGCGGCGGGCAAGCTGAAACTGATAGCCCAACCGATGCTCGATCCAAAACTCGATCCAGCTTTGCGTCCACGAATTCATTTGGGGAACAAAGCCAATCGTATTATTTTGATGCCAGCCAAAGCCTTGAGCACTGGTGATGCGGTGCATTGCCGCCAGATTGCGCCCCATTGCCTCCCAGGTCGGCGGTTCACCGTAGCCTAAGTCTAGCCATTCCAGCACCAGATAGGCAGCGTTGCCACTCACTCCCCAGCAGAGTGGCTGCGGCACTCGAATCGTTCCCGTTTTGCCGATTTCCCGCAGTCCCAACGCCTCCGACTCAAACATGGCAAGCCGACTCGCCTGGTTTAGCTTGACGAAATAGGACTGTTCGCCGCCAGAAATCGCGTATGCCTGATTGACACTGCCGCCCCCGACCGATCGCTGGTGTGCCATCTGAAAGGGCTGATCAGTCACCTGAGAAATGTGGGCGGCAATTTCGTTCCACTGCATTGGAGTTCTAGCGGCACTGCTGACGGGATTGCTGACGGCACTTACGAAACGGTCGGCTTCATCACTACGGCACGATAGACATCCGGGTCGAGATAGCGTTGCGCTGCCCGCTGCAGATCGATCGCCTCTAGCGCCTGAATTTGTGCCGGATAGTCGAGTGCAGGAGCCAGATCGCCCAGAATTGCCTGGTAATAGCCGTAGAGACTGCCGCGATCGCTTGGCGTTTCGTTGGCGAAAATAAAGCGATTAGCAACCAGAGTGCGAATGCGCTCGATCTCAGATTCCTGGATCGGCTCGGTTTGAAGCTGGCGAATGTGCTGCTGCACAGCGGCTTCTACGGCTGGAATATTTTCAGTAGGAAGCTGGGCAGCGAGGTAGAACAAGCCCTGCTGCGTATAAGTCATATTGCTGACCGAGATGCTCGATACCAAGCCTCGCTCTTCGCGCAAATCCCGAATCAGGCGAGAAGTCCGTCCGCGTGCCAACACTGAAGCCAGCACATCCAGCGCATAGGTTTCAGCTAAATCCTCCATACCGGGAACGCGCCACATCATCACCAGACGCGCCTGCTGCAAGCCGTCGTCTTCAAATTCCTGACGGCTGACTTCGGTAAAGGGGGCTTCGGGGGAGTGGGAGAGGAGATGGGGGCTGGGAACTGTGGGCGTGGGAGAATTGCTGGATTGAGCTGCTTCAAAGCCTTCGGCAACAATTTCGATCAGGCGATCGACGGGCAGGTTCCCTACAACAACGGCGGTCATCGACTGAGGACGATACCAGGTTGCGTGGAAGTCGCGCATTTGCTGCGGTTTCAAGTTTTCGATGACACTGGCAGGTCCAAGAACGGGACGGCGATAGGGCAGGCGATCGAATCCTGCCTCGATCGATCGGGCGTAGGTGCGGCGACGAGGATTGTCTTCAGAGCGGCGAATTTCTTCCAGAACGACCATTCGCTCCCGCTCAAAGGCATCATCTGGGATGGCAGCATTCAGCACAACTTCAATCTGGAGTGGAGCCAGGGCAGCAAAGTCTTGAGGGGCACAGGTAATGTAGTAGTAGGTGTAGTCCTGGCTGGTTGCTGCATTGGTGGCTGCGCCGCGCTGCTCGACTTCTCGTTCAAACACACCGCTCTGCAACCGCTGCGTGCCTTTAAAGATCATGTGCTCCAAGAAGTGAGCCATGCCATTGATTTCGTCAGTTTCGATCGCAGAACCAATCCCCACCCAGAGACTCAGATTCACCGCATCGACGGGCATTTGCTCGGCAACGATTGTCAGTCCACTGGACAATTGATGAACGGTAGGCGCATTCAGGGGTGCGTTAAGACCGGAGGAGGAACTGATGAGGGTTGAGGTCATGAAGCTTCACGTTCGCTAATACTGGCTCTATCTATCTTAACGATCTCAATCCACCCAGCCCATGTCCGTTTCGCTCAGCTTCTTGTCTTCCTTTTGCGGCGTTGACATCGGTGGCAGGGAGGCGGGTCGGATCGGGTGGTCGAGAATGCGGCGAAGTTCCTGCTGGTGTCGGCTGGGCGGCGCGAGTTTGCCTGCATCTTCGTTGGAAGCGGGCATCTTGAACTGGACTGGCTTGGACTCTAGCTCGGGTTCAGCCGCGTTAGAAGGCGCTGGAACGATCGGCGCACCGGATTTACTGATAGCAGACTGAGGCGGGATTGGTTGTGATTCTCCCGCTTTAACATAGTGAAGATGGGCAGTCGGAGCCACACCATTCGTTGCTGTGCCAGCGGTTTCCTTACGGGTGTCCTGTTGCTTACGGGTGTCCTGTTCCTTGCTGGCGTACTTCGCGTCAACGGGTTTGACGTTGATTTCCGAAAGCTTGAGAATGACTTGTCGGGCTTCTTCCAGTTCAGCTCTGAGCGATTTAGACTGCTGCATCTCCGCTTGAAGCTGGTCGATTACAGACTGCTGCCGCTTCACTTCTGCCTGAAGGTGATCGATCTGCTGGTCAAAGCTTTCTTTCTGTTGCTGAGCCGTTTCGAGCTGAGTTTTGAGTTCGGCGATCGTGGTTTCGAGTTCTGCTTTGGTGGGGCTATTGCGTCGAGCAGACTGGGCAGCAGCTACCTCAGCGGTTGCATCTTGCTGATTCTGCTGGCTGGGATGAACGCCGAGGCGAAGTGGTTCTCCCTGGGGGGCGGTTGTTTTGGCTTCAGCAGGGGTTTCGGGACTTGCCTTACTTATGGCTGAATCGGCTGAGTCGATCGTCGGCTGACTCGAAGCAGGCAATTTTTCAGGTGGCTTGGCTGGCTTCGCCCCGGTTGATTTTGCTGACTGATCTGCTGACTGATTTGCCGACTCGTTCGATGGCTCGTTTGCCGACTCATTGGATGACTGATTTGCCGGCTCGTTCGACGGCTCGTTTGATGGTTCAGAAGAAGGCTCAGCCGCTTGCCCTGCCTTATCTGCCGATTTATTGACTTCGTCCCGCAGTAAATCCGAAAGCCGCTTCTTTACCATAGTTGCCTCCAATCCCTTCAAATTCTAGCCTTTGCCGCCTACTCCAGATGCAAATTTTATCAATAATCATGCTCACATCATGCCCAATCCCGCTGCACTTCCTCCGCAACGCGCCGATAGTCTGCCTCTGCTTCTCGCCCGTTTTTGCCGCGCCACTGAATGACAGACTGCGCCTCTAATGCCGCTCGTTCGTGTGCTTTGTACGCTCGAATAAACGCATGACAGGCAGGAATGCCCATTTCGAGCAGCGTATTTTGTGCCTCCAGAGCTTCCCCCAGACTGCGGGGATCAACGCGAGTAAGCAGCACCCGATGGGGAACTTGAGCCGGAATCACCGTGCGCTTCACCGTTTCGATCAGGGCAGACAGATCCATTGGGGCAGGCGGGGTCGGTAAAAGCAAATAATCGGCTGCCGGAATCACTGCCATCAGAGATTCGGAGTCCAGCGCGGGTCGGGTATCCACGACAATCAGCTCGTAATCCTTGACGCGCCGCAGTCCTGTTAGCAGAGTAGGGTCGGCTTCCTGCGACAAATCAAATCCCAAACTGCGCTGACTGCGCTCCACCCACCAGCTTGCTGATCCCTGCGGATCGGCATCTACTAGCAGCACCCGAAACCTTTCTGCAAATACTGCCGCCAGGTTAATTGCTGTTGTTGTTTTACCCACGCCGCCCTTACCATTCAGGATGACCAATACTTTCGGAGCAAATGGCGGAGCAGACGACTTCACAGCAGCATTCCTCGATCGCTCAGACAGGGGGAGCTTTAACAATATCACGACACAGGGCAGGAACATTCGCCCGTTAAGAGGATGTTTGAAGCTGCGAGGAAGCGACCTGAACCGCCCCCCAAATTCCCATCCGTGGGGAACTTTGAGCCGGAAGAGAGCATGAAATCCCTCGAAATTTTCGAGATTGAGGAACTTTGAACCGAATTCTGAACCGCATCCTGAAGCGGAAGTGTCTCATGGGTCGGGGATTGGGGGCAAACGCAGGACTATGGGGACTCCTGAACCATTCACCCTGAAACATTTACTCAGGCTCCAGGAATTTCAAAATATGGGCGGCGGTTAACTGTGGCTGCTCTAGATGCGGCACATGACCACAGCGATCGATCCAGACCAGACGACTTTGGGGAATTGCCTGGTGCAAGCGAGTTGCATCTTTGATGCCCAAAATGCGATCGTTCTTGCCCCACAGAATCAGCGTTGGCGGCTGAAGCTGGGCAAGCTGCCTGCGAAACGAACGGTAGCCCCCGCTCTGCGTAAAGGCAATCAAAGCATTTTGCCAGTGGGGATGCTCCAGGTGCAGTGCCGCACAGGATAGGGCATCGTCGGTGACAAACTGGGGATCAGCGTAAGCCTTCAGGCTGACATCGCGACGCACCTTCGGACTTCGCAAAAAATTAGTCGCCCACCTGCCTATTGGCTCAATTAGGAATTTGCCGATCGGCGGACCTGCCGAATAGCCTGCACTATCAATCAGCACCAGCCGCGACACTGCTTCTGGATAAGTCAGGGCAAAATCGATCGCAGCCGCGCCCCCCATCGAAGCCCCCACCAGCACCATCGGCTGACCGATCAGCGTTTTCCAGGTGTAATAAAAATGAGTCTTGATTGCCGCTGCGCTAAAGGGAATTCCCGCCGGACGATCGGTAAATCCAAACCCCAGCAAATCGATCGCCCAGGTGTCTTCGTGTTCTGCAAGCAGCGGCAGCAACCGCCGGAACTCAAACACAGAGCTGTCAAATCCGTGGAGTAACACGATCGGCTGATTTCTGGTCTGTTTGCCTTTTCGATAAACAAACGCTGTCTCGATTACCCCTACAGGGAGCTGCGGAGCAGACGGCTCTGGCTGAAGCGGGGTTTCGATGTCTTGAACGTAGATGGATTGGGCAAGGGCGATCGAAGTGGGTTCGGTGAGTTGGGCAATGGGGAGGTTGAGCGATCGAAAGGACATAGGGGCAGCAAAAATGGCGAGTAAACCAATAACGGGTGAATGAGCGGGTGAATCATCCGGTGAATCGTCCGGTGAATCGTCCGGTGAATGATTAGCAAAGCGGCAATCAGTTCTTTACTAGGGCTGACACTTTACTGGGACTGACACTTTTTACTGAGGTTGACACTTTCCAGCCCGGATCAGCCCCACCCGACGGGCGATCGCTTCGCCCTGGGACTGAAACGGTCCCCATTTCTCGTGATCAGACCAATTCGCAAACTCAGAAGCTTCGGCAACAGAGAGAATTTGGCAGACTCCGCTCGGCTGTTTGACAATGTACCACTGTTCTAAATTTTGTTTTGAGTTTGCCTGCTCCGAGGGAGCTGTTGAATCGCCCGACGCTGAACTTGCCATAATTTACGGCTCTCCTGGGAATACGGTTAAAAAAATTGTAAGGTTGGATGGTCTCTCGATCGAGAGAAATTCGCTCTATCTATTGGCTTCTGAATCCCGATGGCTTCTGAATCGCAAAACGTTCCCCCCAATGCTCAATCCGCCAACACTGAAGCTTCTGTTAAGAAGCAGTCTGGCTCGTGGTGGTCGCGCCTCTCGAAAGGACAGCGAGACAACGTGCAAATTTTAGGCATCGCGCTGGTGCTGGCGATCGTGATTCGGCTATTTGTAGCAGAGCCGCGCTACATTCCCTCGGATTCGATGCTGCCTACCCTGCAAATTGGCGATCGGCTCGTGGTAGAGAAAATTGCTTATCGGTTTCGATCGCCCCAGCACGGAGAGATTGTCGTTTTTGACCCGCCGCTCCAGCTTCAGCAGTTTGGTTATGCGCCTGATAAGGCATTTATCAAGCGGGTGATTGGCACACCGGGAGACATCGTGCAAGTGACGCAGGGCAATGTTTTAATCAACGGTCAATCCCTGACCGAAGCCTACCTTGCCGAGCCGCCTGCCTACGAAATGCCATCAGTACGCGTTCCTGCAGACCAGTTTTTTGTGATGGGTGACAACCGCAACAACAGTAATGATTCTCACGTCTGGGGCTTTTTGCCGCGTCAGAATATTATCGGTCGTGCAATCTTCTGCTTTTTCCCGTTCGATCGTCTCGGCTTTTTGCAAGTCCCCGCTACGGAAAGCACTCCTCCCTTGCAGGAGGGGCAGACCGGCTGATCCAAAAAGTAGGTTTGATTTCTGGATTTTCAACAGCCATTGTTGTAGGGAATAAGCATCCCGGATCACTCGTAGAGCTGATTTTGTATTCCGCTTATTTTGATTTATTTCGATCGCTAATCAGTCTTTCGATCGAGATGTTCCTCCAGGGACGTTTCACAAAATGTTCCTCAAAGTTCGTAGACTCATGCTTGGCAATGGGATTACCTATGTCCCAAGGCTTGCTTTTCTGTAACTTTTTAGTGTCCGAGCACGATTCACGCTTTAATTCACGCACAATTCAATTTACAGTGTTCATCTGAATTCATCGTTTGATTTCACCCTCCCCTCAGAAATGCTCGACTCGGAGACAACCCTAAAGATTTTCCCCGGAAACGCCGCCTGTCTACGCGATCACCCGCGAGAATAAAAGAAGCCAAACAGTAAGCAAATGTCTTTGCTCTTGCGATCGCTTTTCCAGCATTGCCGCCTGAATCAGGGAGTTAATCAAAATGCAGTTTGATCTAGCAAACGGGTTAGAACCCGATCGATTCGACAAATCAACGGCTGATGAACAAGGAGAACCCTGGCAGGGACAGGCGATCGTTGAACGTGAAATTCAGCCGCGTCGAACCGGACAAGTTTACTTCAATAGTGCCTGGTGGCTAGCTCGCTGTCCTCAAAATCTCAGCATTGCCGCAGGCGAAATTGTGGATGTGATTCGTAGAAACGGCACAACGCTCATTGTCGAACCCGCCTTTTTGCTGAAGCCTTCGCGATCGGGGCTAGAAAAGATCCTTCAGGTCAGCGAACAGCTCTATATGCAGCAGGATGACGCGCTCGATAGTCCCACCGATTGCCCCACCGTGATTCGATCGGCACTGGGCAACACTGCCCTCGACACCTGGCAGCGGCTGATGCAGCGCAAACCGCTCTACATTGAAACGTTTAAGCAGTGCTGCCAACTGCTTCAGCTCGACTGGCGCAAAGTCGCGGGTTATGGCAGCCATCTCACTCTGCCCCAGCGTCCTGCCTCGATCGCGGTGGCAAGCATTAGCTTTGTTGGACGTGCCCGCGCCATGAGCGACCTGGAAGAACTGCGGCAAAAAGGCGCAAAGGCAATCTTAATTCTGGGAGAAGGGGGGCTGGGAAAAACCACACTGGCATCGGAATTTTTGCGGCAGCATCACTTCACGCTGAAGCTAGAAGGCTGGATGGCAAAGGAAAGCCAGAACTTAATCCCGGCAGAAATGCTGGTGCAGGAATGGCTGCAACGCTACTTCCAAGAAGACCCAACGGCCGATTTTCGCCTGGCACTCGAGCGGCTGCGGCAAAAGCTGCGCCAACAATCGGTGGGAATTTTGATCGACAACTTTGAGACGGCACTCGATCGCAGCGGTCATTTACTTAAGCCTCACCGCAATTACGTTGCTCTGCTGGAAGTGCTGACCGATCCGGCCGCACAGTCAATCACACTGATTACCAGCCGCGAACCTGTCCATGAAGCAACGGTGAACCTGCATCCTTATGTTTTGCCGCAGCTTGATCTCTCTGCCTGGGCACAGTTTTTTGAGCATCAGCACATCCCGCCCGACCTCACTTCGCTGGAGCAAATGCACGGGGCATATCGCGGCAATGCCAAAGCAATGACCATCCTCAGCAGCGCGGTACGGCTTGACTATGAAGGCGACCTCACCGCCTACTGGCAGGCACACCAGGACGATTTGCTGTGCGAAACTGATTTGCAGGATCTCATTGCCAGCCACTTCGATCGCCTTCAGCAGCTTTACCCGGAAGCCTATCGCCTGCTTTGTCGCCTGGGCTGCTACCGCTTTCAAGATATCGCCACCCTGCCTCCCGAAGGCATGATTGGTCTCTTATGGGACGCACCCGAAGAGCAGCATGGGCGAATTCTGCGCTGTTTGCGCGACTGGTTTTTGGTGGAATCGCATCACGGCGAGTATCGGCTGCATCCGGCAATTCAGGCAGAGTCGATCGCCCGACTCAAAGCAAGTCCAGACTGGCAACTGGCAAATCAGCAGGCGGCTCTGTTTTGGACGGCACGGGTGAGAGCCATTCGGACGATCGAGGACGCACTAACTGCCCTAGAAGCTTACTATCACTGCTTGCAAATCAACGACGATGAAGCAGCAGCCAGAGTGATTTTGCATCGGCGACATAGCCCCTGGGAACCGGAAGAATCTTTGGGCGTGGCTGCCTATCGAATTGGCATTTTGCAGCGCATGACCAGCGCAATCGAGCAAATTATCGATCGGGTTCAGCCAGGCTACGTCCTCAGCCAACTCTACAACCATCTGGGCGATTTGTACTGGTTTACCGGACGAATTCAGCAGGCGATGCAGTGTCACGAAAAATCCAGAGCGATCGCCGTAGAGTATGACCTTAGAAGTTTGGAAATCCTGGCTTTATTTAATACTGGACTGTGCCAGATCGAGCTGTGGGAACTGAAAGAGGCAGCGCATTTGTTTGAGCAGGTGCAGGAACTCGCGTTCCATACCGAGTGTCATCTGTACGCAGTGGGTTCCTGGTTTTGTCTCGCGTATCTGCATTCCTGCTTTCATCAACCGCAAATCGCCCGTCAATATATGCAAAAGGTGCTGAGCGAGTTTGAAATTTTTCACGGCACAAGCTGGGGATACGGCTACAGCCTCATCTTCCTGGGACTCACGTATCAAAATCTGGGCGAACCCGATCGCGCCCTCAAAATGTATCGACTCGCACAAGAATTCGCCGAGCAAAGCCGCTACGTTCTCGTGCAGGCAAAAGCATTGAACGGCATGGCAGTGATCGAACGATCGAAGGGACAGTTTCAAACCGGGATCGCCCATCTGCGCAACGCCCGCAGCTTGCTCGACCAGATTGGCGCAAAAGCAGATCTGGCAGAAGTTTACTATCAGCTTGGACTGACCTATCAAAAAATGCGGCTCGTGGAGGAAAGCCAGGCAAGTTTTACAATGGCGATCGAGCTTTACCAGAAGATGCACGCGCCGAGGCAAATCGAAAAGGTACGAAAGATGCTGAGTTAGAAGGCTTGCAATTCATGAATAGATTTGAGATCGAGAGGATGCTTGAAAAGTCACGATCGTTATTCGAACTAGCTTGTAGTAGGCTTTCAACCCTGGAGATTTCCCTAGCCCTTCTTAAAAGCCAATCTTTCCTGCCTCTCCTTCAAGATTCAAAGTTTTCCAAAATTAGGGAGTTGAGGAGATACAACGCAGCACCTTAATTACTTCTCAAGAATTGCTCCTCAAGCAGCCTCTAAAAAGACCTTACCCAATCAAATTTTAGAAAAACACTGTTCCCTTTCCATCCAAGACTGATATTAAACATAATGCTCTCTCAAAGTCCACTTGAAATACAGGTCAATGTTGCTCATATTGTCTCAACCATTCGGGCAAAATTTGAAGAAGAAGGATTAACCAATCGATTCTTTGAAGTCAAGCCTTACCATTCCTCAGTCAAAGACAATTCCGGCACAAATGGGCTCTTAGGGCTAGACGCAAGCAACTGCATTCTGCTGGAATTTGCTCAGCCGTATGATGAGTTTTCGGAAATTTATCGGTCTAGAGTTTATCGACTGCTGATTATTTTTAGCTTGTATCAGGAAACGCAGTTTGAATTTGCGCTGCGCCGATCGATCAAAGGACTACAATACCGGGACAATATCGATCGAGTTACGCTGTGGTCAATGGTATCAGTTGACTCAGAAATCGTGCAAATTCTGAAGCAGGACAACACAGATTTAATTTTTATTGATATTCCCGAAGTCGATGAAATTAGGCATACACGATCATTTAATTATTTTGTGCCGCTACCCGGAAACAATCAGCAGTATTCGCTTATTGTCAATGTGGTTGCAGAACGGCTCATTAAACGCTTAAAGAAAATGTTTCATCTGGTGCTGTCAGAAGTGGCTGCCCCAATTTATGACAAACACTACTACAACACCAAGATTGCCACCCGCGAGACGATGAGCTATGAGGAAGATTTGCTCAATGAGCTAATCCGAAAGCTGAGAGCAGAAAATCGAGGCGAAGTGGCGATCGATGTGGGATGCGGCACGGGGCGGCACAGCTTCACGCTCTACAGACATTTTGAATCGGTCTACAGCTACGATTTTTCGCCGAATATGATCGCGCAGGCAAACTCGATCAAGCGCGAAAAAGACATTCGCAATATCTTCTTTTCGGTCAACGATTTTGAGTACGAGCGGCTGAATGACGAAGCGCAATTTTACGGCAGATGTGATCTTGTGATTGCCAGCTTTGGCATGGGCAGTTTTATTGAAGATACGGCTTCGATGCTGCGTCGCTTTTACGAGTGGCTAAAACCGGGAGGCTACATTTTCCTGTCGTTCTACAATGCCAATGCCATTACGCTCAAAGTCACACCAAACTGGCGCGATACAGCTCTTGTCGCTCAAATTGATAAAGAAAACAATTCGCTCGAAGTACAGCTCACCGAAAAAACCCGATTTAACATTTTCTGCAAGCTGTTTGACGAAGGCGTTGAAGGCGAAATTAACAAAATTTTTGATATCAAATCGATCGTCACCTACCCGATGATCATGGCACTGCTACCAAACAATATGCTGGAAGATGCCGAAGCCAGCAATGCTTTTATTCATGCCGATCGCGTTCTGTCAGAAAATCCCAAAAGTCAGAACGGCTACTATGCATTTGTCACGGCTCAGAAAGCATATCGAGAAGTCAACGGCTATATCAATGTTGAACGCATTCTAAAACAATATCAGGCAGAATATAGTGTTGAAGAACACGAGCCTGTGCTGTCAATGGAAGAAGTGAAACAGCAAATTGGCTACTTTCCAAACTGCATGATTAAAACGATCGTCTTTAACAACCGCAAAACTGGAGAATTTATTGTTATTCTGCTTCAGTCTGAAAAACGAATCAACAAAAGCCAGGTTGCGGCTCAGCTTCGCGTCAGTCCCCACCACCTGAAATTTGCCACCGAAAAAGAAGTGCTGGAGCTGGGATTTCCGATCGGCGGCATTGCGCCCTTTGGCTTTCAAGCAACCACTCCGCTGCTCACTTTTGTAGATGCGGCGATCGTTGGGCATTCCTGCGAGTGGTTTTACACAGGGATTGGTGACAATCGTAAAACGTTAAAAATTCGCAAAGCAGATTTCTTGAGAATTATTGAACAATATCGGGCGATCGAGCTTTAGGTTTACACAAACATAATTCATATCCGTGTCTTATTGGCTGTGTCTTAGTGACTAAGGACAGGGTGCAGAAGCAAGAGCGAACCTAGTTCTACAGAGCAACGCTATACAAAATCAACTTTAAAATTAAGTAATGCCGGAAGCAGATTCCTCGAACTTCTTAAATTGGAGTTTGAGTTGTAATGGTTTGATAAAGTAGCTGCAAGCTGCCGCTGTTCAAGCTAAGGGCTCAAGCTAGAATCGCGGTGCTTACAGGGTTCGCTATACATAAGAGCTTTCCATCCTAATCTCATCTAGGAAAAAAACAAGTCAGAGACAGTTTATCTAGGGAAGATTCATCTAGATAAACCGACACATCTAACTTTTGCTTCTGGCTCGACTATTCTTGATTACACTCCTGACCGGCTTCAAAGCTTCAGTAAATTGCAATGTCACCAGTAATCTATTTCTATCAGGTTCTATCATGAGTATCTTGTTGTCAGTTTGCATTCCAACGTTTAATCGAGCAGGCGAATTAGACCGTCAACTTGCCTGGCTAGAAGAGGAAATCAAAGGGTTTGAGTCCGAATGTGAAGTGATTGTTTCTGATAACTGCTCTGAAGATCAAACCCCAGCAATATTTGAAAAGTGGCGTCCTCGTTTCAATAAAGTCGTTTTTAAGACCAATCGAAACGCTGAAAATCTTGGATGGATGCGAAACTTCCAATACTTGCTAAATCAAGCTTCTGGAAAATATGTATGGATTGTTGGGGATGATGATCCAATTCAACCTGGAACGCTTGCTTATGTGTTGAATTCTCTTAAGTCTAAGCCAGGCTTATCCCTAATTTTCCTCAATTTCTTCGGTCGGCTTAAGCAAACTGGCGAAGTACACCTCCAGCATTATTTGCCAACGAACCTGGAGGAAAATTGGAGAGATGGCAAAGCAGTTTTTGAGAAATGCCTTGAGGAAGATATTGGAGCAGTCATTTTTATCACTTCAACAATTTTTCAAACCGAATACGTCCGAGCTGCGCTTGAAATGTGGCCCGGTAGCCTGGAAAACTGGGCTGGATTAGCCTACTGGGCTGGAAATTGTGCAGTTCACGGCGGCGTTCTGGTCACTAAAGAAAACTTCGTAGAATGTACGTTGGGAGCAAGCAATTGGGGAAAAGAGCCCCAACAGTGGTTTTACACAATTTATCGGGATATCCCTGCTGTTTACAACAAGCTCAAGGAACTAGGACTCTCTCGAAAAGTCTGCAATCGCAAAATCTTGCAGTTAACGAGTGAAAGACTATTACCCAACTATGTATTGAGCAATCTAAAATATTTGCTCTGGTGTTTCAAGTCGTTTTTCAGGCAATCTTTCCCAATCTTTTTCTCGTACTTGTTGATTTCAGCCGTAGCCCTAGTAGAGGTTTCTTTGAGGACTGAGCAAAAGCGTACAAAAGCCACTTAAAAAGAAGTTGCACGAGACCTACCGCACGAGACCTGATTGCTATCGAGCCGGAGTTTTAGAACTGTTAGAAAACTTGCTTAAGGGGCATTCTAAGCAGTAACTCAATCTACTCCAACCTGGTCAGGGCAGGAGGCGATCGATCATCTGCCTATCAGCTTCTCAGCTCTAAAATTCCTATGCCGGACAACACTCGTTCTCCATACGAAACGGCTGACCCTACCCCCTGTAGCAATAACCCGATCGGGAGTGTGGCAGCCAATCTAGTCGCTGCTACAACGGGACGAAAACTGTCTGATACCCTGTTCCGGCAACTGTTCGATGAATCTGCAGATGCGATGCTGCTTCTAGAAGATGGGGAGGTCATTGACTGTAACCAAGCGGCAGTCAAGATGATGCGGTGCAGCAGCAAAGAGGAGCTGCTATCTCTTCAGTTTTCCCAAATGTCCCCCGAATGTCAGCCTGACGGGCAGTCGTCTCAGGCAAAAGCAAGAGAGATGTTCGCCGCAATGGCGGATCAGCGCAGTCAATGGTTCGAGTGGATGCATCGTCGAGTCGATGGCGAGGATTTCTGGGTAGAGGTGCTGCTGACCAAAATTGAGATCGATGGGCGAGAAATTTTCCATACGACCTGGCGTGAAATTAAGGATCGCAAACGGGCTGAAGCCGAACTGCGGGAACAAGCGCGATTGCTTCGCAGTATGTATGAAGCGGTCGAGCACAGCATCACGATGGTAAACGTGCTGGAAGATGGCGAGTTCCGCTTTGTCGGCTGGAATCCTGCAACTGAGAGAAGCGCCGGAATTCCCAGCGAAGCGATCGTCGGCAAGACCCCGGAAGAGCTGATGGGTCAGGAGCATGGGGCAGTCGTGCGGCACGATTACCAGCGATGCCTGGAGGCAGGAACTCCAATCACTTACGAGGAGTATCTTCCGCTTGGCGGGCGCGACTTTTGGTGGCTTACGACGCTCAATCCTCTGAAAGACGATCGCGGCAGAATTCACCGCATTGTTGTCACCGCGTTTGACATCACCGATCGCAAAATCGCTGAAGCCGCCCTTCAGCAAGCAGAATCCCACTACCGCAGTATTTTTGAAACCATCAACGATGGTATTGTTATCACGGATCTGGAAACCGGCAAAGTGGTTTCGGTCAATCCCGCAGCCTGTAGGATGCACGGCTACACCGCCGAGGAGTTTGTCGAGCTTCGTCCCTCTGAGTTGGTGCATCAGGACACTTTGCCAGAGTTTTTTCAGTTTGTTGAAACCATCAGGGCAGGAAAGCCGTTCTTCTGCACAGGAATTGACCTGCACAAAGATGGCAGCTCTATCGATGTTGAAGTGACAAGTGTTCCTTTTCGATACAGGGATAAGCCGCACGCTCTGTCAATCATCAGGGATATTGGCGATCGCAAAGCGGCTGAACAGGCGCAGGCAAGACTCACTGCGATTCTAGAAGCTACCTCTGACCTGATTGGTATTGCCGATATGCAGGGACGAGTCCTTTATATAAACCGTGCCGGACAGCGTTTGCTGGAGATTCCGCCAGCAGAAGCCCCAATGGGACTGCCGATCTCAACGATTCTTACCGAGGATTCCAAGCAGATTGTGCTGGAGCAGGGCATCCCGATCGCGATTCAGCAGGGCATTTGGCAGGGGGAATCCACTCACTTAAGCCGCAGTGGACGAGAAATTCCTGTCTCGCAGGTGATTATTGCCCACAAAGCCGCCGATGGAACTCCCGAATATCTTTCAACGATCGTGCGCGACATCACCGAGCAAAAACAGGCAGAAGTCGCCCTACAGCAAAGGGCACAGCGCGAACAACTCCTTAATTGCATCACCAGTCAGGTTCGCTGTTCGCTCAACTTTGACATTATTTTGACGACTGCGGTTGAGGAAATTCGTAGCTTTATGCAGGTCGATTCCTGCTCGTTTGCCTGGTACTGCCCCGATGCAGAAGAGCCTTACTGGGAAGTGGTCAAACAGGCTACCGCAGAAGCCCAGCCCAGCCTGCTAGGCCGCTATCCGGTTGCGGCGCTCGGTTCCCTGGCAGAACAGCTATTTGTTTTAGATACGGTTTGTATTGAAGATGTACACCAAGTTGGAGACCCAGTAGTTCGGCAACTCTTTAATGATTTGGGCTACGCAGCATCGCTAAACTTGCCAATGCAGATCCCTTCAGGATTAATTGGGGTGATGAACTGTCAAAACCGATCGCCCCGCTGCTGGACGGATGACGAGGTAAAGCTGTTGCAGGCAGTCATGGAGCAGTTGACGATCGCCCTGAACCAGGCAGAACTCTATGACCAGAGCCAGACCAAAGCACAAGAGCTAGAGCTAGCCCTACAAAAACTCCAGCATACCCAACTGCAAATGATCCAGAGCGAAAAAATGTCTTCTCTGGGCCAACTGGTCGCCGGAATTGCCCACGAAATCAACAACCCGGTGAACTTTATCTATGGCAATCTGTTTCCGGCTGAACAGTATATGCAGGACTTGCTTGAGCTGATTCACACCTACCAAGCCCACTATCCCAACCCGTTGCCGGCAATTCAAAACACGGTTGAGGCGATCGATTTGGCGTTTGTGGAGAGCGACCTACCCCGGCTCCTGTCTTCGATCAGAATGGGAGCCGAGCGCATTCGCCAGATCGTCAGCTCTCTCCGAACTTTTTCCCGTTTGGATGAAGCCGAATGCAAAGCAGTAGACATCCATGAAGGCATTGACAGCACACTGGTCATCCTCGAAAACCGCCTCAAAGCCACCTCAGAGCATCCCGGCATTCGGGTGATTAAGCAATATGGCGATTTACCGCTGGTTGAATGCTACGCTGGACAGCTCAATCAGGTCTTCATGAATATTCTTGTGAATGCTTTAGATGCTTTAGAAGAACACGATCAGCACCGATCGCACCAGGAGATCGATCAAGCTTCCAGCAGCATCGTGATCCGCACTCAGAAAATTGACCCCGATCGAGTGGCAGTTCATATTGCAGATAACGGTCCAGGAATGCCCGAAGCGGTAAAACAGCGCATCTTCGATCCCTTTTTCACCACAAAACCGATCGGTAAAGGCACAGGCATCGGAATGTCGATCAGCTACCAGATCATCACCGAAAATCACGGCGGCACAATCCACTGCTTTTCAACTCCTCAACAAGGCACAGAACTCATCATCGAAATCCCCCTAAAACAAACCACCCTCCTTTCCTGACCTCCCATCTACTCCCTACACCCTACTCGACGGACGACAAATTCCAAACACCGACGTATAACCGTGTAAAAACGTTGTGCCCCCTACGGGACCAATCTCCCCATTACAAAAGAATCCGCTCAGGGGAATGTGCTGCATATAGCGGCTAAAAAGCTGAGAGTCAAAATTAGGCTGATTGTAAAGCCCCTCACCCCGCCCGACACAGGAGAACATCAGCGCACCCATTGGTGAAGGCTGCTGAGTTCGCTGGGTTTGCATTTGATAGCGTTCGAGCAGCAGCTGCAAATCATCGCCTGATGTTTTGGCATCGCGCAGGTGAAACTGAATTCGCTGCCCCGGACGCACTCGATCGCCTACCGCAATTGCCCCCGTCCGAGGATCAACGCCCAGCAGATTCCGAATTAAAAAGTCGCCCTGCTCTGGGTTTTGCTTAAACGCGCTTTGCGCCACGCCGATATAAAGCGAATGCTGTGCCAGCTCTCGATCGTCTTCACTCAAGGTTTGCAGCAAGTCCTGAAGCACTTCGAGCGGTGCCCGGGGTTGTCCTGCTCGACTTCCTCCTAGAAGGAGCGGCTCCACGTCATCCATTTGCGCTTCGACCTTCAGCACGATATTGCGCTCTGCTTCAACAATTCGGTGCAGTTGACCGATTGGACGACAGCCCTGAGCCACGATCGTTTCCAGCACAATGTCTCCACTCAACGCCACGCCCACAATGCCTTCCTGATGGCGGCGATAGTTGCAAAACAGCCCGCTTGCCCCTGCGAACGCTGTCACGCTTGCCAGCCCGCCCACTTTGACTGCGCCCGGATAGGCAAAATCCAGCCCTTGCAGCAGCTCATTTACCCCAGAAGCCATCGGCGAGGCAAGCAGCAAAAATTGCGGCTGCTCCTGAGGCGGCACGCCAATTAGATTAATCCAGGTATCGGGCGGACTATCCAGGTCAGGCAAATCTTCAACCGATAAATGAAACGCCTTGACCTTGACTCCCGGAAGGTGTGCCAGCGTCAAATTCAGAGCAGCATCCCCTTCGACTTCCTGAATCTGCCCGGACGGATTTACACCAATCACACCGCCACCGCTACAGCCAATCAGAGCTGGCACGTTCAAATGCTCCTGCAACAGCGGCATCAGACGCGAGTATTCGCTGGCAAACGCCGAAGAAATGAAGACGATCGCCAGATCTGCGGTTGCCTGAAGCTGCTGGGTTGCTTGCTCGATGACATCATGTACCGCTTGCTCTAGAGACGGTCGGGTGGATAAAGCACTCGCCCACTTCATCGATTGCATCATGGGATGACTCAGTATAAGCGATAGAAATCTTTGACTTAATTAATAATGATGAATCACACGAAAGCGTTGAAAACCTGCTCTCAGTCTAGCGGCAAAGCGGAACGGTAAAGCAGTTCGCTCGAATTTCGTATCTAAGCGAACCAGAATCTCATTTGCGTCAAGGTATGATGACAGGGATGTGCTTATCCGTACTGGCACTTTGCCCGTCTACGCACACCACAAGCCGAACCTTTTGTCGGTTTGTCTTGAAACCTGTCCACAAACCTTAAGAAATAACGTGATCCTTTTGGGAAAAGCAGATCTCATGCGTAAGTAGGAGTAGGCGCTTACCTAAAAGACACTCGAAAGGATGATCTGGTGCAGCAGAGGATCAGGTTAAGCTAAATGTATAAAGCTCTGCACACGAAATAGAACCCAGTTTAGCTGAGTAGAATTATGAGCAATATCCAAGACGAAATTCAAAAAGAGCGTGATGAAGCTCGCACAGTTTGCGAGGTAAAAGGAGATGGTTCTGCCGAGTGTGCCGCTGCCTGGGATGCAGTTGAGGAACTGCAAGCAGAGGCATCTCACCAACGTCAAAAAGAAGCTCCCCAACAAACCTCTTTCCAGCAATACTGCGACGCTAACCCTGAAGCGGATGAATGCCGGGTTTACGACAACTAGCTTGCTTGCTAATTTGCTTTAGCGGCAATTAACTTCATCTCTATTTTGAGGGGCATCCACCTGGGTGCCCTTAATTATTTTCTCTGGTTTTTTATGATCGAATCCCTCACCCTCCTGCTGCCAGACGCAGCCGCAACTTATCAGCTCGGTCATCTTCTGGGACGATCGCTGCCTGCGGGAACGATTCTGCTGCTTCAGGGCAATCTTGGCAGCGGCAAAACAACCCTGGTTCAGGGTTTAGGTGAGAGTCTGGGTATTGCTGAAGCGATCGTCAGCCCCACCTTTACACTAATTAGCGAATATTCAGAGGGGCGCATCCCGCTCTACCATCTTGATCTTTATCGCCTTGACCCGACCGAAGTCGAAGTCCTGCATGTAGAAAGCTATTGGGATGGGCTGGAGTTTCCGCTGGGCATTGTGGCGATCGAATGGGCAGAGCGGTTGCCCGAACTCCCGTTAGAGTATTTGCGAATTGAACTTGCCCCAACTGAGCAGGGCAGCAGAACGGCTCACCTTAACGCGATCAGCCCAGCAGGAAAGTTCCAGAACGGATTTTCCCTGGGTTTACTTCAGCCTGCCCTTCAGCCATTTTTGGCACGTTCACAGAATGGATAAAGCTCGTGAGCGGAAGCACCATTATTGAAAATTGAAATGAGCTGCTGATAGGTTGCCTGAGCAAGCCTCAGAACTCCTAGCAGCAAATGATGCCCCGATAAGCACCTGATAATGCAAACCAAGTTCCCGTATTGAACAGGCTTCGCATGCCTGCCAGCCCTTTCCCTTCTTTTGAAAGGGGCGGGGGAAAATCTGACCGGAACGCTCATTCCTCGCCTTTTAGACATCCTCCTGGCATTAGATTCCTGTTAATTTTTTAGATCCTCCACGATCGCTTTCCAAATCCAGCAACTGAGGTCATTTTTGGATTTGCTTAATAATACTTAATATCATCTTATTGCGAATGATTCTAAACTAGCTCTCGTCAAAGCTTGTTGAGAAAGATACTCAATAAGCGAACACCGTCCTCTCTTCTATTCATTCTCTCTTCTATTCATAAGGAAGCCCTCCATGTCTCTCTTTCCTGATGCCCTTTGGTTAAATGTCAGTCCTGCCTTCCAAGGCTTCAATCGCCCTCTTCTAAATCATTTATCTCAACACGCCGCGATTGGACACTGGGAATATGCTCAGGATCTAGATGAACCCACTTCTTTAGACACTGCGCTAGTGCTGCTGCATGATTATTTGAAACATCACAATCGCCCAATTCACCTGCTGGGACACAGCACAGGCGGACTGCTGGGATTACTCTATGCGCGTCAACATCCAGAGCGAGTGCGATCGCTCACATTGCTCTCGGTTGGCGTTAATCCTACGATCGATTGGCAGATGCATTACTATACTCAGCGTCGTCTGCTTCCCTGCGATCAGCAAAGAATTCTCAGACAAATGGTGCATGGGTTGCTGGGCTGTCCATCAAAGGACGTGACGGAGACTTTTGTAAAACTCCTAGAGCAAGACTTATATCAATCCCTTTCGCCGCATAGCTTGTTTCGGTCAACGCACCTGTTACCCATTTCTGTATCTGTACCGCTTCTAGTCTGCGGCAGCGTGGATGATATGGTTATTGATCCCAATCAGCTTCGAGACTGGCAGCAGTATTTTGATCAATCCATTTCTCGTCTCTGGATTTGTCCGGGTGGGCGTTATTTCTTTCATTACTTTTATGCTCAACTTGTTAGTGAACAGATTGCCAATTTTTGGGGAGCGGCAGCCTTACACCAGCGTTCAGTGATATCCGAGGAACTGCTTGATCTGGGCGTATAAATTCGGCGTATAAACTCAATGCCAACAAGTTCAAGGTCAACAAGCCAAGTATCAACAAGCTGTTTCTGATTGAACAACCGAGGTTTATCCAGATCTTTGCCCAGATCTTTGTCTAAATTTTTGTCCAGAGCAGTCTATGTAAATTACATTTACAGTCTCGATCGCTTCTTTTTGTCCTCTGTTGATTTGAATGACTTTAATCTGGATGACTTAAGTAAAACAGAAGACCGCACCCCTGCGCAGGGCAGCACTTCAACAGTCAAGAATCCCAGTCAGGCTTCGATCGCTTTCGCCAAGCCAACGACGAGCGCATCCAGCGAAACTGGGGTTAGAAACTGACTCTAGAAACTGGACGGAGAGGGAGGGATTCGAACCCTCGGTACGGAGTTACCTGCCGTACAACAGATTAGCAATCTGCCGCTTTCGACCACTCAGCCACCTCTCCAGGCTGACGAAACCTTAGTATATCAGATTCTACTGCAATCGATCGGTTTCTAGCCCTTAAATCAATCTATGATTCAACCAAGATTCATGGATAATGATCTATGATCGTGCTGCGTATTCCTGGCGGCACTCAACCGGATCGAACCCTCGGCGGCGCAGATGTTCATCCCAGTTCCAGGGCGGTTGTCCGGTGGAGGCGTTGCCCAGCAAAAAGTCCTTCATCGCCAGGTAGCCTATGCGGTAAAGAACACGCTTTTTGTCGTCGCCTAAATTAAACTCGGTTGCCGTAACCTGTGCATCGGTGACATCGATATCAATGACGCGGTCTTGCTTGCCCTGACCCAGGTGGTACTGATCCCTGGCAACCATCATTGTGCTGAACATGGCACGCAGCACATCAAACGGTCCCGTAATCGGTTTGCCCTGCTGATTGTTGCGATGCACGAGCCGTAAGCCAAACGTGGGCCAGCGCGGGCAGATTTGCTGAGTTTTGCCGGGCTTAAAGTCGTAGATCCACAGGGGAAAATTGCTGAGAATGCCGCCGTCCACGATTTTGGAGCCGCCCAGTTTGCCCGCTTCAAAAAAGAGTGGAATGCTCATTGAAAGCCGCACTGCTTCGGCAATTTCAAACTCGCCCGGATCGCGATAGCCCCGTTGCTCTTCCACGTTCGGCAAATCGTCTGGCAAAACTAGCATCTCGCCTCTCGAAATATCCGAGGTTACGACTTTAAGCTCACGCATGACGCCGTCGCTCGATTGCTCCTTTAAGCTAGAAAAGCTGGTCAATCCCTGTTTTCGCAGCATTCCTGCCATCCAGCGGCGAAATGGCTCTCCCGAATACTGCCCCGATTTGCCTGCAAGCTGAAGCCACAGAATCAGCCAGAGCGGATGGCTCAAATCGTCTGCTGGGTTGCCGTTAAGGATCAGCGAACTGGTTTTCTCAGTCAGAAATTCCATAAAGTTCATGCTGCCAATGATTTTTTCTAGATGATCGATCTGGAAATTAGCAGCCACGAGAGCAGCCGTAATGGCTCCAGCCGAGGTTCCGGCAACTTTGCGCCAAGATAGCCCCACATCTGCACAACAACGCAGTGCGCCCAGAAATGCAATCCCTCGAACCCCGCCACCCTCAAACACGCCATCGATGTAAATTTGCCCATTTGGGGCGGGAGGTGGCATCCGCTCCAGGATCGAAGCCTTTTCGGCTGCGGTAATTCGGAGTCCCGGTTCCTGCAAAATCTGATTAGTATCCAGCATTGCCATCGCTCTCCTTGTTGAAAAACACCCAGCTTAGAAGTACCGCAAAATGAGCCGATTCTCACGCTTGCGACTAGCATAGGTGCTGATACAGAGCGATCGACCACCGTTCCGGTGACTTTCGATGTGGAGTTTATAGAGCGGGTGTGAAGTTTTATTCCAGAACTGAAATCTCAGATTGGCATTCAGACGAAGACCCGATTGAAATGCGAGGCAGGCGGTGCTTAAAGCTGCACAGAATCTCCCAAGAAATTGTGTTTAGGCGGTTTGCCCAGTCGTCGGCAGTAATGCGATCGTCTCCGTCTTGTCCCAGCAGCGTCACGACTTCCCCTTCGCGCAGGTTAGGAATGGCACTCACATCGAGCATGAGCTGATCCATTGTAATTGCGCCGATTTGAGGGACTCGCTTGCCGCGGATCAGCACTTCAATCCGGTTCGACAAATTGCGCGGCACTCCGTCTGCATAGCCGATTCCTACAACCGCCAGCAGCATATCGCGATCGGCAATGTACTGATAGCCATAGCTGACTCCAGTTCCGGCGGTAATTGGTTTGACCTGCGTAACACGTGCCTTGACCTGCATCACCGGCTGAAGGTCGATCGTCTTTTGTAAATGGGGCGCAGGATAGAGTCCGTAGATTGCCAGCCCGACTCGCACCAGATCGTAGTGCAAGCCAGGGTCAACCAAGGTCGCAGCTGAGTTAGCAAAATGCAGACGAGGCGGTTGAATCTGGATCGATCGAAGCTGGGCGATCGCTTTCCGGTATCGCTGATGCTGAAGCTGCATGATGGTCGGATCAGGACTGTCTGCCGTCGCCAAGTGGGAATAAACGCTGGCAGTTTCAAGCTGGGGCAAACGTGCGACAAGCTGCCCAAACTCTGCTGCCTGCTGCCAGGGCATTCCCAAACGAGACATCCCAGTATCGATCTTGAGATGCACCGGAATCGGGCGATGACCTTCCTCGGCAAGCGTTTCGGCAAACACCAATGCCTGCTTCGAAGTACAAAGGGTAGGCTGAAGTCGCCACTGTGCCACGGCGCGAATTTCTTCCGGAGTATTAGTCGCGCCCAGCAGCAGAATTGGAGCTTTGATCCCAGCCTGCCGCAGCTCAATACCTTCCGGGATCGTGGCAACTCCCAGCCAGCTCGCCCCATGCCCAAGCACCGATCGCGCCACAGTGACGGCTCCATGCCCGTAGGCGTCAGCTTTCACGACAGCCATAAGTGCTGTTTGGGGCGACAGTTTTCGCTGAATTTGCCGGACGTTGTGCCCCAGTGCGTTCAGATCAATCTCAACCCAGGCCCGATCGCGCCGCAGGGTTGCCAGATCGGGAGAAAGTTCCCAGCTCAGCATGATGATTCACTCCTCTTGCTCACACCTCAGTCATCACTTAGTTCACGCCACCACCAACAATCCCAGGATTCCCTCTTGACAAAACATCACTATCTACCTTCCATCTGTGCCAATATGTTACTATCTGTGAAACCTTCTGAATCAGATTCTGTCAATGGGCAAGGTTCTTGTATTGAACGCCTCTTACGAACCGCTCAACATCACGAGCTGGAGACGGGCAGTGGTCTTACTGATTAAAGGGAAAGCAGAGCAGGTCGAACACAATGGTAAAGTTGTGTACTCCGAAATGCCTCTGCCGACGGTAATTCGGCTGCGCCACTATGTCCGAGTTCCCTATAAAGAAATTCCCCTAACTCGTCGCAATATCCTGCATCGGGACAGCCATTCCTGTCAATACTGCGGCTATACGGGCGATGAGCTAACATTAGATCATGTGATCCCTCGATCGCGGGGCGGCGGTGATTCCTGGGAAAACATTGTGACTGCCTGTGTGCGATGCAATGTGAAAAAAGGCAATCGCACTCCGAAGGAAGCCAGTATGCCGCTGAGAAACGAGCCGCACAAGCCTTACAGCGGGCTGTATTTTGAAGTGACGAAACACATAAAAAGTGGTCTTCACAAAGAATGGCAAAAATATGTTATTGGCACTTAAACCCCTGGCTGTGAGGAAGCACCGGGGGTTTTTGGCAAGAAGCTGAGCAGCCGAAAAACTAATTCCAGAGAAACTAATCCCAGGAAGTAGGACTAAAAGGAGGACTGCAAGGACAATAGACTGCAAGCGGATTTCGATCGCCTTCTCTCATCATCTACCTGGGATTCTCTACCGAGGCATTGCCCTAAGCCCGACACAAGCCTGACAGACCACCAGTCTATTTCCACGGATTTCTCACGCTCCATCAAAAGATGGAATCTTAGAAGGCACGATGCCGTAGCTACGTTTTTTTGCAAAGATCTAAACTAAGGTTCCAACCTTAACCGCTTTTTAAGCTGACCTGCTTTCGCTGAGGGATAGACAAACGGCAGTGTCAGTATATTTTTCACCCTCGCCCAATATGCAGCAATTGAATTCGCCTAAACCCTACGACGGTTCGCTGTTGATGACTGAAAGTGCCACTGTTGATTCTGAGCGAGAACTGCCAAAAGCAGAATCGCCTAAACCTGCCGACCACGTAGCGATGCCGTCACGATCGTCGGTGCAAAGCAGCTCCAATTCTGGGGTAATTTCCATGTCCCCAGCCCATTCAGGCTCAGGTAACTCTGGACGGGAAGCAAGAGCGGCTCAAAATGGTCTAACCCCTCAGGGATGGCGCGTTACCGAACAGCGCACCGAGGCGCTACGGCGACTGCTCGACCAGCACCGGGGCGAACGCCATTTGGTTCTTCTGCAAGACTTTCCCGACCCAGATGCCCTTTCAGGAGCCTGGGCTTATCGCCTGATCTCAGAGCAGTTTGATATCACCTGTGAGATTGTGTACGCGGGAACGCTGAGCCACCAGGAAAACATTGCCTTGGTGCGCCTGACCGGATTGCCTGCCCAACGTTGCTCTGGTCAAGCTCTAAAGGAAAAAAACCTCTCTCATTACCACGGCTGCGTCCTGATTGACAACCAGGGCACAACCACGCAGTTTATGCCGCTAGTGCAGCAGGCAAACTTGCCCATCATTGCCGTAATTGACCACCACACAAGCCAGGGTGAGCTAAAGGCAGAATTTATCGATCTGCGTCCTCAAACCCGCGCCACTGCCACAATCTTTACCCAATACTTGCAAGCCGGACTGCTGAAGCTCGACAGCAGCAACAGCGACCATATTAAGTGTGCTACTGCCTTAATGCACGGCATTCGATCGGACACGAATCGGCTAATGCAGGCGCAAGAAGAAGACTTCCTGGCAGCCGGATACCTGAGCCGCTATTACGATTCGCAGCTTTTGAACTCGGTGCTGCAAGCCTCGCGATCGAAGCGGGTGATGGACGTCATCGAACGATCACTGCGTAACCGCGTTCTGCAAAACAACTTCTCGATCGCGGGTGTGGGCTATTTACGGTATGACGATCGTGACGCAATCCCTCAAGCGGCGGATTTTCTGGTAACTGAGGAAAACGTGCATACCGCCGTTGTCTATGGGATTGTCCACGACGAAGACGAAGATCTAGAGGTGGTGATTGGTTCGCTCCGCACCAATAAAATCACCCTTGATCCCGACGAGTTCATCAAAGAAGCCTTCGGGCAAGATACCCACGGACGGTTCTTTGGCGGCGGGCGATCGATGGCAGGCGGATTCGAGATCCCGATGGGCTTCCTCTCTGGGTTTAACGAAAACGCCGAATACACTCGTATGAAGTGGGAAGTTTACGACGCGCAAATCAAGCAAAAGCTTTATCGCCTAGTGAATCCTGAGAACGGCATGATTCGCACGGTTTAACCTAAGCCTAGCGCGATCGGGTCGCATTCCAAGGAATGAGGGCATCTTGCGCGATCGTCCCCGCCACCGCATAAGCTCCATGCCGATTCAGGTGGCTGGGGTCCGAAAAATAGCGCAGTTCGGATGTCCATTTTTCACCCAAGTCGACAAAGACCAGTCCTGAATTGCTCATTCGCTGCTGCACCATGTACTGGCGGAAGCTGCGCTCATGGCGCATTCGTGCCGGATCGAGATAGTCTCCGGTTAAAGGCAGATTGACAAACACGACGGGGATCTGGCGAGCCTGGGTGAATTCCAGCAGCGATTTGAGGGCATTGTCCTGTTCGCCTTGAATGCGGAAATTTTCGTAGTCGCTGTCATACTGCCCGATCACCCTAGCATATTTTTGATAGTAAGTTGCCGGATTAAACTGCATTCCCAGCGACAAAAAGCCCTGAAGATCTATCACTGGCTGTCCAGGCTGTAATAAGTTGGCAGTCTGGTCAGGAGATTGGGCAGTCATTGCAGGCACAGGGGATTCAGACCCATCAGGCATCAAGGCAGTCAGCTGCTGCTGGATCAAATGCTTGATCCGATCGCGCCCTTGATGAACCGGAGCCACATTTGCAAGCTGACTGCTAAACCAGCGATCGAGCTGCTGGTAAGACTCGGTAAGCGAAGCATTAAACGAGAAGCGGAATCCTGACTTTTGGGTAGGTTGGGTGGCACTCGTTCCGGGCAGGTTGGGAAGGGGAAAGGTTCCAGCAAGCAACTGACGATAGGCAGCCGAAGCCACGATGCCGTTGTAGGTAACATCCGTTGTGCCACTATTAAAGGCGCGTGCCCCATCTGCCCAGATAATCAGGCGCGGCAACTGATCGGGGGTCAGAATGCGCTGCACCAAAAGATCCACTACCTGCACCGTCGCACCATTAATCCCCAGGTTGAAAATCTTCAGGTCAGGGTAGCCGAGTCTAGCAAGCTCCTGCTGAAGGGCGATCGGATCAATACCGCGCAGTGCCCTAGAACTTCCCACAATCAAAACATCGGGCGTTCCCTGTTCCCGCAGGAAGTTGTAGTAAAGCTGAAGTTTCTGATCGAGCTGACGACTGTTAAACGTGGGCAGATTGGTCGCCTGTGCCTGAATTTCAAACGCGGCTTGATTTAAGCGATTGTTAATGGGCGTGTAACGTAGGGGTTGCGAGGCAGTAGTTTGACGAGGTGCAGCCGTTTGCCGAGGGGCAGCATTCTGTCCAGGCACAGCCAGAGAACGGGTTGCAGCCGATGGGTTTCCCTGCGGAGTAGGACGGGTAAATCCTTCACGATTAAATGTATTGGAGTCGGTGTTGGGAGCCTGCCTAAGGCGAATCGGCGGCGAAGCCTGCCCGTTTGGAGAAGCAGACAGCGGAGCAGGAGAAACCGAAACTCGGGGCGATACCTGGGGTGATGCTTGAGGGGGTTCCTGGTTAGGGGTAACGGGTTCGGTCGGAGCAATGAGCGTTGATCGATTCTCTGCCTCTGCCGGAGTGGGCTGACCGCGAAGCCAGCTTAGCAACAGCAGATTTCCCTGCACCATCAGCAGCAAGCCGATCGCACTCCAGACTAGACCAACAGCAGTTCCTTGATAGCTGACCTTTCCAGGCAGGGCGGCTTTTGGGTGTTGTTCAGCTGCAGGCACAAAAATCTGCGATCGGGTCAAAAGCTGGCGGATCTGATAGCCGCATCGCTGCCGCAACTCTCGCCAGGTGCTCTGAAGATCGGCAGGAGTCAGCTCAGGACGCAAAATCGATGTTTCCGAAGCGGGAAGTAGCTCATCCACATAGGCAGATGTGGCAGCAAATTCGGGTATGACTTCGGGAACCAATCGCTGACGCGGCAAAAAGTCTACGCCATTGCTCCAGAGCGGTTTTTTCTGTCCGGCTCTGCGCCCGTAGATGCGAACGCCCGACAAATTGGGCAGTTTGAGCTGCTGAAGGAATCGCGAGGCTGCCAGGCTAACCTGTCGCTGATCGGGGCAAATGACCCCCTCGCACATCAGATGCAGCAGAAGCTTGGGGTCATCTCCTGGCTCTCCTTTGGCATTCGGGTCAGGCTTCGGCAACAGCAGCAGGCGAATTCCGCCGATCGTCAAATAGCGATCGAGATTTGGATTTAGCAATCGATGCAGCAAAAAGGCAACGGCTTCCCAGTCTCCGCGCTGTGCCAGAGTCAGAGGCGGATCGGCAAAGGCAGCATGAATCGCAGCAGGCAGCGACATCCACTCGACCCAGCCCGGCGAATCCGCAGCCGTTTCAGGACCATAGAGCGTCACCGCATGAATTCCTTGAGGTCCCAGGGCTTCGAGTGCCAGGGCAACTTCGGCTTTGAGTCGCTTTTGCTCTGGTTCTGCCAGGCTGCGCTGCAACGCCATCTTTCCTCCGGCAGAAGCAATCGGTTCCGGTAGCAGGTCAGCTCTCGATCCTGATGGCTCAATCGTTTGCCATTCTGTGCAGAGGTGCAGCGTCGTATCCGTCAGCGTCGCTTTCGTAATCTCTAGTGCCCAGGCAGCCAGATCCTGGTTCAGCAGCCGTTGGAGCGCCTCCACATCACCCCAGCGTGCCCACTCGCGCAGCATTTCCGTTGCCGGAGTCAGGTCAACCCGCAGCAGCCAGTCGGGTTCGGTTTCCCCCTGCACTTGAAACAGGACGATCGCATCCCGATAGCCTTCGATCTCGAGTTCGCGCAGCTTTTGGGTAATCGGTTCCCCCAACGAAGCCGGATCGAGGCTATAAGCTGCTTCACAGGCAACCCAGAGACGTTTTGCCGTCCAGGTGTCTTGAAGGGGCGTATCGCTGGAATAAACCGCAGCTGGCGGAGAATAGGAAACTGATTTCGCACTAACCCGCACCCCAACCCCCCAATGACTAAGGGTTTCGCTCAGGTAGCTGGCGATCGCCATTTCCTCCCCGCGCTTTGCCAGACTAAGATTCGACAAAGCCAGAGCCGCTGTATCGGGGGAACGATGACTCGCTGGGGAGGCGGGACGAGGATTGCTCTGGGAAGCGGGGGGACGATCGAAAGCCATTCTCTGAGGCGGAAAACTCGCAGGCTGCTCGGGAGCAGCAACCGAAACGATCACTTCGGGCACGGCTTCACCCACTGTAAGCTGATTGAGATGACGATCGAGCTGATTGAGATAGATAGCAGCCGTCCAGAGGGGCTGACGCTGGCTCAGTTCGCAGGCATAAAGCTGAAGCTGATAAATCGGCGGCTGATCGTCAGACAGCAGAGTGTTTAGATTCGTTTCTTGCAGAGCCGGAACCAGCCACCGCAGCATCTCCGTCCGGTCTGGACAGGTTTGTTGCTCAATCAACAAATGCAGCTTATTACCCCGCAGCCGAAACTTTACGCGCAGTCCACGTTGCGCGATCGTCTGATGAATCCATCGCTCAAGGGGCGATCGAGAAGAAGATGGGGTTGCGGTTGCGTTTGACATTTAGACCCTGACGTAGCAATTCGCTAAGGTTAGCGTGGCAGGTACATCACCTTTCAGGCTCATAGCATACTCGGATTCCGCTCGAATGATGCACAAGGTTTTCATTTAAACTGGGAATCTGAACAGGGAACCGCCGGAGAAACCAGACTTAGACTGCAAATCAGGACGACAAACTAGATTGAACACCATTCACGCTATAGAATAGCCAGAATTGTTTTTGGGAGAAGGCTTATCCGGGTTGAGGAGAGGCTCAAAAGTCAAGCTTTGCCTCAACTAACAAAACTTTACAGGGAATTGCCTACAGTATCAGCCCTTTTTTCATCTATTGTGCTTGATTTGGCTAAATCAATCGACTTTGATCCGCCGGAATTGCAGCGACTACCGGGATTCACCTCATCTTTGAAAGGATGCCTTTAAACCAATGCCCCCAGAATCCATGCCCCAAGAATCCATGCCCGGCGTTAAAATCCCAACCTCCCTCCTCCTCAGCTTAGGCACAATTCCGGTGCTTGCCGTTCTGCTTGGCAGTAAAGCCGTCCTACAAGTTATGCGGGAAGTCGGCGAAGCCAGCGAAGAAATTTTTCGGGGCGATCGACTGCCCATTTTGGAGTTAGAGACCCAGAATTCCGAACAGGTTTCTGAGCGATCGGGTTCATCGTTCTAAGCTATCCCCAAATCGGAAGTTACGAGGGCGACTCGAATCAAAATTGGCTCGAATCACAATAATCCCTTCTCAAATTTTAGACGCTTTATATTTTAGACTCTCCATAAATTCCACAGGTAGAGCCGATTGCGATCGATCGTGCTTCTGCTGAGAAATTGCTGTGTCCTGATAAAAGCAACGTCCTTTTTCAGCAACGATACCGAATTCTGTGTCGGTATTCGCCACTCTAAACTCAATTTTCTGAAAAAAACTTGCTTGTTTAAACTTCTACTAATACGCCAGTTTCTCAACTCGCATCAGTAATTTTTCGAGTTTCACTCAAAGAGTGATTTGCATCACGAAGATTTAACAGAACTCATAATTTTTCTTCAGAGAGAAAGCTTTGTCGCTAAAGCATTTGAGGACATTGCTCAGTAATTGTGCTGAGACTTTTAACATGAACGGCTGGTGAATTCCGAGATATTGAGTGGACAGCTTCTAGAGGCGATATGCCAAAGTGATCATCAAGCGAACGATATTACCTGATTTGCTTAAACACCCTTCAGCGAATCAGTTTCGATCGTTTCTTAAGTGTCTACAATTGCTTGCTCTTCGCTGAACTAAAAGGTATCTAAAAATGAAGTGTGTTTCTCCGGTTGCTGTTAAGAATTTGTTCAATCAAAGTGCCGTTTCTCATCGCTTTTCTGCCCTACAGGTTTTAGAGTTAAGCCCTACATTCGATACCTCTGCCGCAGTCAAGCCAGCCTCAGAATGTTTTACCAGCGAGTCACAATCTGCCGTATCGAGCCAACCCGGAGCAGGAATGCTGGTTGTGATCGACTCTGCTGTTGAAGATTATGAGCTACTCGTAAACGGAGTCCTGGACGGCGCAAAAGCCATTATTCTTCAGCCTGAACAGGATGGCATTGAGCAAATCACCCTTGCCCTGAAGCAGCACCCGAACACCACCAGTCTCCACATTGTTTCTCACGGTACGCCCGGTTCTGTGCAGCTTGGCAACACCTACCTCAGCCTTGATACCCTGGAACGCTATTCCTGGGATTTGCAGTCCTGGTTCACTTCATCCAGTGCTGGTCTGCTGCTCTACGGCTGTAACGTTGCGGCTGAACCTGCTGGCATTCTCTTCCTAAAACAGCTCCACCAACTCACTGGGGCCAACATCGCGGCTTCCACAAACAAAACGGGTAGCGCAGAACAGGGCGGTGACTGGAAACTGGAAGTCACCACGCACAGAATGGAAATCGTTCTGGCATTCCAACCAACTGCTCTGGAAGCATACAGCCATGTTCTATCTACAAGGATTGATACAACTACCAGTTGGAATGGTACACAGGCTATTAGCGCTTTTGGAGAATCGGTAACTGCTACCTACGGGCAGACCTTCACAGCAACCGCTACAAATAGCGTCCTTGATTCATTCACCTTTTTCCTGAATGATAGTTCAACCTTAGACCCAATCAACTTTCATGCCTATGTAATGGCATGGGATGGCGCGAAAGCGACCGGTTCCATTCTCTACGCGAGTTCCCCTCAGGTCACTGCTGGTTCATCAGGTTTTGAGCAATTCACCTTTAACACAGGCGGAATCCAGCTCAGTGCGGGTCAAAAGTATGTAGCTTTCCTGAATGCTTCAGCCTACTTTGATGGTACTGGCGGTAATGGCACTATGGCTGCTATAGGGAATGTCTACTCAGGTGGAGAATTTGTCTTCTTCAACAACAACGCTAACTTCAGTTTGCTGACAAGACAAACATGGGATTCAATTCAGTGGTTTGGTACTGGCTGGGATGCTGCCTTCAGAGCTACATTTCGCCCACCGAATCAATCTCCGACGGTTGCTACCGCTATCGCGGATCAGGCGGCTTCTGCCTACATGCCCTTCAACTTCACGTTTGATGCAGCAACGTTTAAAGATCCAGATGGAGATAAGCTAACCTACACTATCACTCCAGCAAGCGGTTCACTTCCGTCCTGGCTCAAATTTGATGCTGCTACCCGCACCTTTAGCGGCACTCCGGCAATGAGTGACCTTGACAAAACCTTCGACATCACAGTTATCGCAAATGATGGCAAGCAGGGTACGGTAAACGATACCTTTACCCTTAAAGTCACCGAACCTCGCAACATCACAACTAACACCATCATGGGAACTCCCAACATCGATAGCAACCTGCGCGGCACCAGCCTGGGTGACTCGATCGATGGCTTAGCAGGTGACGATATCCTCTTTGGCTTAGGCGGCGACGACAACCTCTATGGCGGCTTGGGTAAAGACACCTTGCGCGGCGGCACGGGTAACGATGTGCTCTATGGCAACGAGGGCGATGACGACCTCTTGGGCGATGAGGGCAATGACATTCTGCTAGGCGGAGTCGGCAATGATACTCTTAGAGGCGGCAGCAACAACGACGTGCTAGAAGGGCAGGCAGGCAATGACACGCTGTTGGGCGATGCTGGAGATGACCTCCTGTTTGGGGGTGAGGGCGTTAACAGCCTGCGGGGTGGCGATGGCAATGACCAATTGACAGGTGGCAGCAGCACAGACACGCTCTTTGGTGATGCAGGGGATGACCTCCTTAACGGTGGTGCTGGAGCAGACAGCCTTATGGGCGGCATCGGCAATGATACCTTCGTCCTGACAGCGGGTGAAGGAGCAGACACCATCACGGACTTTGTGCTTGGACAAGACAAAATCCAGCTTCAGGGAGTAGCTTACAGCGAACTTACCTTCACTCAAAGTGGAACCAGTACGCTACTTCAGGTAGGTGGTCAAACACTGGCAACGCTTAACCGGATCAACAAAGATTTGCTTTCGCCCAGCAGCTTCGTTGAGGTAGGGAGCAATCAGTAAGGGATGCCGATGTTCTAAGAAGGCGTACATCTTGGTCAGCCTGCTTCAGGAAGAATCTCAACGTTCTACGGCTTGATTCAACTGCTAATAATTGACTGCGAACAATTGACTGCAAACAATTGCAGAGACACAACTAACCTTCACATTCATTGCACTAGGATGTGAGGGTTTTTTATTGGGTGAGTCACGATCGCTTTTAAGAAGCTCGTCTATTTCCGCATCCAGGCTCACTGACTGTATTCTTGCTTGGCTGAAATCTGTTCACCCTGAAACATTTCCGGGAACGCTAACTTTGCCAGGACACTTACAGCAGCCTCCCACGCCTTACAGCCCCAAGGCGAATCAGCTCTGGAATTAATTCGCACCGATAAGCCCCGGATGAAAACCCCTCAAATCAGATTTGTTTTTTACCTGATTAAGCGATCGACCCTCGTTCTTCTAATCAGCCTAAACGGCTTTGTCCTTTCCAGCGAAGCCTGGAGTCAGAGTACTACAGATAATTCTGCTTCGCAAACGAACGTCCATCATTTGGGGAACAATTCAGAAAATCTAAATCGCCAGATTGTCGATCGCCCTTCACCTGTTGTTACACCGATCGACTCCGCAGAAGTTGGGGCTGCTGCTGAAACCCTGTCGCGCCCTGATCAAATCTATAGCACAAGGGCAGTACCAGAATTATCGAACATAAAGCCACGTATTGCATCGGCATCGACAACACCGATCGCAGGACGGCGGGGAATTACTAATCCCGGTCAAACCTTAGCAGATGTAGACGATATCAGGGCAGCCAATAGCAGAGCAAGTAATAGCAGAGTAAACAATAGCGGGGTAAATAATAGCAGAGCAAACAATAGCAGGCAGTCTACTCAAGCGAGTGTCACTCTTGTAGCGAATGTGGCTGAACCGAAACCTTCTACGCCTCAAGCGCGGTCTGCTCCCGTCCCTTCTCCAGCATCTCCCGCTCTAACCTCTGCTGCCCTTGCATCCTCCGCCTCAACTCAGGCAGCACACCTAAGAGCCAATTCCCCTGCTAGCCCAACTGCTCCTGCCCAATCTGCTCCTGCCCGATCTAGTACTGCTCAATCTCGCACTGCTCAAAGTCCCACCACTCAACCACCTGCTGCCCAACCGCCTGCGCCTGTTCAAACTCCTGCTGCAAGTCCCTCAGCTGACCCGGACTACATCATGCCGCCTCAAATTGTGCCGGATGAGCGGGTTCCTCCCTTCATTACAACTATGCCGCTAAATGGTACGGTAATCAGTCACCTGACCGAGTGGGAAGCCGTTTCTCGGTTTGAGTTTGGCGATGGTCGCAGCGAAAATTTTGGCTTTGACGGCATTCTGCGGCTCGACAGCGAGGTTGAACAAAGCTTAAGCAGAGACAACATTTTTACCTCCCTACAAACTGGGGAATACTTACAGGCTCGGACTGTCCGAATTGAGCGGGAAGTAACGGTAAGCCGACGTGAGCCACAAACCATGACCGGACTGCGGATTCAAATGAGCTTGACGGCGAGTTGCCTGCTGCCGGATCAGGGTGAGCCAGACGATCAATGCACCTACACACCCGGTTTGGTGACTGATCCAGAGAGTATCGATCCAGATTTCTTCGTTCCGACTCGGATTGAACAAACCGCAGACTTCGGTGATGTTGTTACCCCTGAGTCTTTAGCCGCGATGGCGCGACCTGGGTTTCAGTTGGGGGCGAATGGGCAGGAAGTTGGGCTGGATTTGATATTTCCCAATACTGGGGCATTCGCTGGAAATACTCAATCAACAGAAGCTTCGATCGATCGCGAGGAACGTTTTGAAGACAGACCCGCAGGAGTTTTCTCCAGAGTTCGGCAAGTTATTAGAGCAAACGATCGGGAAGCGGTTTTGGGTCGCACCATTCGCGGAAACGTGATAATCGCCGATCTCGACAATCTTTTGCTGAATTCAGCCGTTCAAGCAGTCGCAGAATTTTTGCCGGATGCCGATCCGCAAATTGAAGGATCAGAAAATCCTGCGAACACCAACATTAACCGCAACTTATTTCTAGCAGCGAATAACACTCGGCTCCCCGAAGGAAGCTTGACCATCTATCACGCTGGCATTGGACGAGCGGCAACCCCGGTTACGTTCACAAGCCTGGAAGATTTGCCCAGTGCTCACTTCAACAGTATTTGGATTGGTCTGTCTCCTGTGACCGAACGCAGCCTGTCTAGAGAAATTCGATATGTGCCGACAGGTCCGACTCGCATCACTACACGAGCGAGCGGGGAAGGAGGCGTCGACAGCAATGTTGAATTCAATTCATTAGTGAACGAACAGCTTTTTTCTACCAATGAGCTGGAAGATTTTTATACTCAAATCTATCTCACGTTTACAAGACGAGATGTAGATTTTGTCACCTCTACAACGCAAACCGAACGAACGAGATTTTATCCTCACATTAGTTTCACGGGAAATATTACGAGCAGCAACGATATTTTTAGATACTATGCTGGCATTATTGCTTCGGATGAGATCAAAGCTTATCTAGGACTAGATTATACCTATGTCTCGCTAAGCGGGTGGACATTCAACGCGGGTGCGATCGGCTATCTCAACCCTGACCGGGACTACTACAGCAGGTTATGGGGCAACACCGCCTATCGGATTCGGTTCAGCAATACCGCAAATCTTGTGCTGTCCACCGGATTCGTTTGGGCATTAGATCAGCAAGACGGCATCGATGGAGTCACGCTGGACACCCAGGGAAGTAATGTCAACATTTCAGCCAGAGCGAATATCGGTCCGGTTTCTTTTGGCGTAACCAATTATTTTGGCGACCTCCTGCCGCACTCCATCGAAGACACTTTAATTTTGGATGCAGGAGTCCGCATTGGTAACAGTGTTTATTTGTCGGGCTACTTTGCCCCGATCGATCGCAATTCAAGCCGATCGCGATATGGCACAAAAGTTCAGTGGCGGCTGGGCAGTGATTATAATGACCCCACGCTGATCTTCTCCTGGAGTAACTATGAATATGACTACGGCTTAGACCAGGCGGGAAATGATTTACTCGTTGATCAAAATGTGTTTTCGCTTCAGGTGCGGCTGGGAGAACCTCCAAATCCCTTTGATCCTCGCACCGCAGAGCAGCTCAGGCAAAAAGTGGATCAGGAAGTTGAGCGGTTTCAGCAGCAGCGCGATCGAGTAGATCCACCCGCAGGCTAGGATATTTCAAATCTGCCAGTTGCGACTCAAACCGCCCCCTCCATTTCCCTTCCTGACCCCCAACTTTAGAGACTTTGAAAGGATTCCAACGGAAGCTGGAGCGGAAGTCGCCCAGAATTGGGAGGCTGGGGGGCAAATGCAGCACGTTTGCTACCTCTAAAGCATCCTCTACAAACGTTGTCTATATCCCAGCAAAAAATGGATTTCAGTGGGGCTTCTCCTGCCGGATATATTGTTTCATGCCACTTGAAAATGCTCATTAAAAATGGAGACACACTGAGTGCATCTCCAAAAACAAGTTATGTGATTAACTTAAAATTACGGACAGGTTATACTCCACCAGCAGCAGGAGTATCGAAGTCAGCAACTGTGCCAGTAGGAACAGCGTTGATGTTGACACGATAGGTGTCTAGCTCGTTTGCTTGTGCGGTGCCCAGCTGCGTATCCGCAGCGGAATTAACTGACGCAAGAGACGTTGCGTTCAATGTGGTCATTGTGATCACACCCGCAGAACCCAAAGCCATTGCTGAGTTCATGTTTGCACCAATATCATTGAACGCACCCGCGAACGCATCTTGCTTACCCACAGAGGCAGCCACCGCAACACCCGTTACTGCACCACCCTCGACTCGGAAGGCGGCAGCACCCGCAGCACCACCTTCACCTGCGAATGCATTAGAAGCAGTACCAAAAATACCAGCAGCGGTAGCGGTCAGAGCAATTAGAAGTTTGGCTTTGTTATTCATTGGATTTCTCTCATCGGTTGCTCAAATCATAGCTTCCTGCCCTGTTTGTCTCTATTGTGGAAAATTCGAGATTTGTCAAACCCCGTTGCAATTCGATGTGGAATACACTGAAGTGTACCGAACGTTTATTTGATACCGACTGTCCAGAGAATTAGTTACATCAATGGCAGTCCGTTTAGCAAAACACTTGCAATGCAGTTTTTCTTTCGGAATAATTGCTCTCTGTCAAATTATCCGCTGTATCTTTTATTTCCGCTGTTTCCTATGGCTCCTGTGGATATTCTGATTTTGTCGAACGGGCCGGGCGAGATCACAACCTGGGTGCGTCCTGTCGTCAAAGCCTTGCGTCAGCAGTTTGGTCACGATCGCCCGACCGAGGAAACGAACTCAGATCATCAGCAGATTCGGATTTCCCTCGTTTTATCACCCTGCCCTAACGCCAGCGGCAAAGAAGTTCAAATCGCCCAGTCTTACCCGGAAATCGATCGCGTCCAGGGCGCAGAGCATTTCTTTCCGTTTCTGCTGTGGGGTAAAACTGCGAGCTCCTGGGATTGGCACGATCGCGGCGTAGTGCTGTTTCTGGGCGGCGATCAAGTTTTTCCCGTCATCATCGGCAGGCGGCTCGGCTACCAGACTGTGATTTATGGCGAATGGGACACGCGCTGGCATCGCTGGATCGATCGCTTTGGGGTGATGAAACCGGAATTGATCGATCGAATGCCGCCGCAGTATCGGGAGAAGGCGATCGTAGTGGGAGATTTAATGGCGGAGGCAGGGGAATGGGCAGAAGGGAATAGAGAAGTAGGAGGGAGAAAACCGTTGATTGGGCTGTTGCCGGGATCGAAGGCGGCGAAGTTGGCTCAGGGCGTGCCGCTTGGTCTGGCGATCGCGGAGGAGGTTTGGCGGGAGCGTCCAGAGGTCAGGTTTGTGATTCCGGTTGCACCAACGCTGGATGTCAAGACTTTGGCAAAGTTCGCCGATCCGGAGCAGAACCTAGTGAGCCAGTATTTTAGGAAAGGAACGGCACGGCTGCGGCAGGAAGGGGAGCAGTTTTTTCTAGAAACCGATCGGGGCTTGTCGATCGCCCTCCGAACCGACTTTCCTGCTTATGAGGTGCTGGCGCAGTGTGATTTGTGCCTGACCACAATCGGAGCAAATACGGCAGAACTGGGTTCGCTGGCAGTGCCCATGATCGTGGTGATTCCGACTCAGCAGCTTGATGCAATGCGGGCATGGGATGGCATTCCAGGGTTGCTCGTGAATCTTCCGGGAGTCGGCTCAATGATGGCCATGCTAATCAACGGCTGGTTTTTACGGAAAAAGCGATTGCTGGCATGGCCCAACATCTGGGCGGGAGAGGAAATTGTGCCGGAGCGGGTCGGACAACTTCAGCCCCAGTCGCTCGCCCAGGAGGTGTTAGATTTGCTCGACCATCCTGAGAAGCTGGCGCTAATGCGCGATCGGTTGCGGCAGGTACGGGGGAAACCAGGCGCGGCAGAGCGATTGGCGGGCATTGTGCGAGAAGAAATCATGCAGAATGCGGAATACGGAATGCGGAATTGAAGCCTTCTCCGTCACAAGTTCCCAACTTTCCAAATGGTCTGACAATTACGAATTGCAAATTACCAATTCCGAATTACCTTTGGTATCATGCAACCGAACTGCTGCATCCCCTGAGTCGTCGCTATGTCTTTTCTCTCAATTACCTACGGTTTGTTTTTGCTGAGTACGTTGGGAGTGTTCTGGGCGGTTGTCCCTTTGGGGCACTCTGAAACAACCGGGAAGCGATCGTTTCAGCTCTGGGTGATCCTGATTGCCAGTCTGGTGTTTTACAGTTCGCTGCAAATTCAGTATGTGCCGCTGCTGCTGATGTTGACGGGCATTACGTTTTATATCGGGCGGGCGATCGGCGCACCAATGGACTGGCGGGTAGACGATGACGAGTGGCAGTTTGCTCAGCAGGATTGGAACCAGCGACGGCTGAAGCTGCTCTGGGTGGGCATTACTTTGAATCTGCTCTTGCTGCTGGGCTTTAAGTATGTGCCGTTTGTGCTGGAGTCCGTTGGCGCATTAGGAGCAACCGGGGCACCAGCACAGGCAGACTGGGTAAAAACGAATATTATTGCGCCGTTAGGGATTAGCTTTTTTAGCTTTGAGTGCATTGCCTATCTGGTAGATGTCTACCGGGGTGCGCCTGCCACCCATGATTTTTTGAAATTTGCGACGTATAAGCTGTTTTTTGCCAAGTTTATTTCGGGTCCGATTACCCGCTTTCATCCGTTTGCGGCTCAGCTTCAAACCCTGCGGTTTCCGATGCCGAGCCAAATGGCAGAGGGGTTATGGCTGATTGCGTCGGGCGCGGTAAAAAAACTCTTGCTGGCAGATCATTTAGGGACGATCGTTGGCTTGATTTTTGGCAATATCGAACGTGCAGGAAGTGGCGATTTGTGGCTGGCAACATTTGCCTATGGACTACAGCTTTATCTCGACTTTAGCGGCTATGTGGATGTGGCGCGTGGCAGTGCCCTGCTGATGGGCATCGAGCTACCGCAAAACTTTGACTTTCCCTACTTTTGCACCAGCATTGCTGACTTTTGGCGGCGCTGGCATATCACGCTAGGCGACTGGCTGCGAAATTACCTTTATTTCCCGCTTGGCGGATCGCGTCAGGGCATTGCCCGCACTTGCCTGAACCTGATTATTGTCATGCTGCTAGCAGGCATCTGGCACGGAGCCGCCTGGGGCTTCATCGTTTGGGGCTGTTTTCACGGGCTGGCACTGGTGGTTCATCGCCTCACCGATGCGTTGTCCAAGCAGTGGCACTGGCTCGGCATCTTCTGGAAAACCGTTCCAGGCATCTTGTCTGCCTGGACGATGACACAGCTCATGGTGTTTACCACCTGGATTTTCTTCCGACTGCCCAACCTGAAGGATTCTGGGCTGGTAATTTCGCGGCTGTTTGGGCATGCAGGAGACATTCAGTTTGCCCAAAAGGTATATGTCGAAACGCTGCAAATCGATCGCCTTCACCTCGCCTTACTACTCTGGGCGATCGTTGCCGGAATGGGCATTGCCTATCTGTTTTATCGCGGCTTGAAGCTCCAGCTCAACTGGGCCGTCAAACTCATGCTGGTTCCACTCTGTCTGTTTGCGGCATGGCTACTTGCCCCCAATGAGAGCCAGCCCTATATTTACTTCGATTTTTAGATGGGTGGCTGATTAACCCCACTCATTTAGCTCTTTCTGCAAAAAGGGATCGATCGGCTGACCGTCTTTGCGCTTGAGCTGAATTTCGATCGCCTTAATCAACCCCGAATCTGCCGGAGCAGGTCGCTCGTGAAAAATCACTTCATACTGGTTAGGGTCTTCGTTGCGCTGACGCAGCCAGTCCTGCACTCTAGTCGTGGCAAAAAAGGATTGCCCCTGCTCAAACATACGGCTGACTTGGAGCTGGAGGCTGAAGGGATTGTAACGCGGCATCGGCTGTTGCCCTATCTGTAACAAACGTATTTCCTATCTTAGAGGATGTTTGAAAAGCGATAGCGGTCTCAAAGTCCCACAATTTGGGGGATTTAGGGGGCGGTGTAGGACAATTAACGCTATTCAAACAGCCCTCAATTGCTCTGCTCTGATGCTTTTTAATGGAATCTAGCGCGACTCTGTAAACCTTATTCCATCATCTCCCGTACTGCCTCCACTCGATCGCTATAAGGCTGAATCTGGGTTTGCAAAATCGAGAAATCAAACAGGCGTGAGTGACCCTGACGGGCGGCGATCGTTGTCCAAGCCAGCACAATCCCAGCAGAGACAATCACGGGGACGATAAAGCTCACCAGCAGATCGCCTGCAAAAGGCAGGGGAGTCCAGGCAGTGAAATCTGGTTTGGGAAAGAACAAGGCTCCGGCAGCAATGCCGATGACTGCACTCCAGAAGGCGATCCTTCCGGTGATCTGGCGGGCATAGAGTCCGTAAATCACGGGGAAAACGGCTCCCGCGCAAACCAGATCAGCCAGCAAAAACAGATACAGCACATTAAAGCCCTGAGCCGCAATGACGATAGCCGGAAGCCCGATCGCTACGGTGATCAGACGCGAGGCACGCAGTAAGCCGCTTGTTTGCAGGTGGGGCATCAGCCGCATCAGATCCACTGTGAACAGACTGGCAACGGCGTTTAGCAGCGAAGACATAGTACTCATCACCAACGCCAATGCCAGCACCAGCACACCCATGAGGAACCAGACAGGCAACTCTAGCCGCTCTATCAGCGAGAAAAAGGCGCGATCGTCGGTAAAGCCAAACTGGCTGGCAAGCAAACCCAAACCGCCCGCGATCCACAGCATCGGCAGCGTGCCCAGAGCTGCACCAAAAAAAGCGCGAGTCACAGTGGCATTCGTGCGGCAAGCGTAGATGCGCTGCCAGTTGGTTTGGTTAAACATTTCGGCGGCAATAATCGCAATAATCAGCGTTGCGCCGAATTTAATGCCGGGCAGATTCCCCAGCGACAGCAGTTCGGGCGTGTTGATTTGAATTGGCTGGAGTGCAGCCCCCAATCCATTCAGAGAGACGATCGCCACCCCGGCACAAATGACCAGCAGCGGCACGATCACAACCAACTGAACCGCATCCGTAAACACGGTCGCCCCCATTCCGCCGTAGGTTGTGTATAGAAACGTTGCTGTGATTACCACGAGCGCAGTCCAGATCAAAGGCACATCTGCAATAATCTGCACCGCTTTGGCGATTCCGGTCAGCTCGGCCGAGAGAAAAATGAACATATAAAATAGAATGATCGCCAGCGTCAGCCCGTACATGGCATTGCCGAACCGATACAGCACATATTCATTCAGCGAGTGCCCGTGGGGCATCAGCTTGCGAATTCGAGGACCAATCAGCGAAATGATTGCTGCCGGAGCCGCTTGCCCAATTCCGTAGCCTATAATTCCGGCGATGCCGCTCGTTGCGCCGACTTCTGGCAGGCTAAACAAAATCCACACGCCCATTGCAGATGCCAGAATCGTGGCAAACGCCAACCAGCTTCCAAATCGATTGCGGCTAATCAAATATTCTTCTAAGTTAATCGTTTGCTGACTGGCGTGGATCAATCCGAGCAGCGCAAAGCCACCCGCCGTCACCAGCAGCACCATTAATCCGATCGCTTCAACTGTCATGGAAAAATTCCCCTAACTTGAGCCATTCAAGCTGAGGGTTGAAATGAGAAATGACCTCGTTTTGACGATCGCTCCATGACCGCGCAGAAAATCCACACAGCCCGTCATCAGGTTGGATCGATCGCCCGTCGGTTTTGGTGCAAGTGACCGCAATCAACGCTTTCCTACGCTGGCATTACCCAGTCTCAGGTTCCGAGGGTATAGTCTCAGCCTGACACAGAATCAGGCACCCCTAGCTTAAGGGAAATCATACCATTCCTGGTTCCGATTAGGGTCCAGTAGGTGCAGGCTTCGTACCGCTCTGAAGTGCATCTTTTGCCGTCACGCTATCCGTAGACGTGCCAAATTGCCACAATACAGCAGCGGCTTCGGCTCGGCTCACTGCCTTTTGCGGTTGAAACAGGGTGGTATAGCCAAATGCGCGCCGGATATTGGACTGATCGCCATTTTGAAAATCTGCCAGCACTGCCTTGAGAGCCGGGGGCGCGATGCGGGCGGTATCTTGAAAGCCCCAAGTTTGCTGCACTGCGTCGATCGAGGCATTAGGAAGCGGCTGGCGGGTGTCGATCGGCACTTTCCAGAAAATCAAATCTTCGCGCGTCAGGGGGGCATCCGGGCGGAAGGTGACGGTTGTGCTGCTGCCCGACAGGGGACTGGGAATTAACCCTGCATTTGCCAGAGCTTGAATTGCACCGAAGTCCGGGTCGGTCGATTTGACATCCTGAAAGGCAGCCTGCTCGGTGAGTGAAGCTGCCCGGATCTGACGCGAGGCTTGATTGACATAAAGCAAATTATTCGTTGTCAGTAGCCATCGCGCATATTCGCGGCGGGTAATTGCCTGATTGGGCTTAAATTCGTTTGCGCCCGCTGGGGCAGCATTGGTTCCCCGAAGCGGCAGCGCGTTCAGCTGCTCTAGATCCACAATGTACGATCGCAGCCCATCAGGAGCCTGATCCAGATCGGTAAACGCAGTCGCGGCGGCTGAAGTCGAGGGGTTTGGCGATCGGGCAGCCGAGTTTCCGGGCAGCACAGGACCAATAAAGTCAGGATCGCCGGGTTGAGAGACAGCACCCGGAGAATTCGTTGCGGTGGGGCTGGATGGGGAATTGGCTTGAGCCGTATCGCTAAACTGATAGGCGATCGAGAAAAGTGTGCGGGATGGATCAATTGCAGGCTGAATCGTAACAATTGCCTGGAGCCCGTCTTTAGTTGCAACAAGAGGCTGTCCGGGGGTTGCAGGTTGAGTGAGCTGCCATCTATTTTGGCTCAGTTCGGTCTGGTAAAACTGCTGCACTTGATCGGTTGAGCTGGGAGCTGCCCATTGAGTCTGTGTGGAGCTATTCAATCCGCTTCCAGGAGTTGCCTGCACAAGCTGAGCCTGTGGATAGCGGGGAATTTCGGCAGGAAAATCAGCCGGAAACTGGGTTTGAGTCCCCTCTGTTTCTGGGGAAGCCGTTGGGCTAGATTGCAGTCGGGGATCAGCCGCGATCGATCGCTCTAAAGACTGCGCCCAGGGGCTATTCGAGCAAGCACCCAGAGCAAGCAGCGAGGACATCAAGCTGGTTAGAACGATCGCACGTTTAGCAGACACGATAATTCTCTGACTACACCACTACAATCCTACGCTAGCAGATCAAAACTGGAGGTGTGCAGTTGGCTGACGAAATATCCTCCATTTGACAGAAGCTTTATTGATAGTCCATCAAGCTTTAGTGCGATCAGGCATTCGTCGTCCTGGCATATTAGCTAGCACAGGAAACAGAACGGTAATCGTCTGGCACGGGTAATTGGTCTAAATGCTTCCAGCAAACGGTGCAGGCAGGGAGTTCGTGCTGAACGGCGTAGGGTTCGTGAACAGTATCGAGCCAGTCGAAAAAGGCGCGAAAGTTTTGGGTCACAATCGCGGTATCGGTGTGAATATCGCCAAGCTGAAAATGAGCGGATTGGTTTTCGATCGCAAATGGGCAGGCATGAAATTTGCCTTCGCTAGTCAGCACCGGATAGCAGTGGGGACAGCGGGAGTTCACCTTGGGGCGACTGGCCTCCCCGGTAAACGGATCAACGCCGCGCCCGGAATCCACGATGTCGGGATGACCGATCGCGATCGTGCCTGGATGCGCTTTCTCGTATGTCTCTAGCAGGTCTAGCGATTTGCGCGGCATTTGCAGTGCGCCGTCTCCGGTGGCGATCGAGTAGTTGAGCGAAGCGGTCGTGCAGTTGAGCGGATCAGACTGGAGGATTTGCAGCAGCCGTTCTGCCTGAATTCCGTTGGAATAAATCACGATCGATCCCTGAAATTCTCTTTGCCGTAAATAGCCGATCGCCCAAATCACATTTTCGGGATGCAGCGTCGGTTCCCCGCCAAAAAACTTCAGCGTTCCCTCAGGAGTGAGCACGATCGTTCGTAAAGCCGCCTCTAAATGATCGATCGTGTAATCGTGATACCATCCCTTCGGCGTTCCGAATACCGTGCAAAAATCACAGTCGCGGTTGCACTGATTTCCGGGGTAAAGATGAAGTTCTAACAGGCGATGTGAAACAGTTCCTCCTTCAGAGTAAACGGCTTCGATAACACCTTTGGCGCGGGGTTGACGCTCCTTGAAGACCATAGAGCAGAATATTCCTTAGTGGCTTAGCAGATGAAACATAGACGGTGAGAGCTTTTTTAACTCATCGTCCTACGCGAATGATAACGTGCATGTTCAGGAGAATGCTAATACCGATTCAATTTTTATATGCTACAGATGGGAGGAGGAGAATTGAGGGCTAACGAGTATGGTTGGCGTTTGCAAAATCAACATTCAAGAGAGCAAAGACGACTTGAGATTACTTC